>JADLCD010000041.1 GCA_020847395.1 Chitinophagaceae bacterium | reverse complement strand
ATTACTGGAGTTTATATACCCCTTATAATCCTGTCCGCAAAAATAAAACAGTCCTCTTTAATTATATACCTGTCAAAGAACTTTTTGTTTATCTTTTTTCTTAAGGAAACGACATTGATTGCCTATTGCCCATTAACCTCCCTCATTCTTTAACTTTTGTCTATACCATTATATTTATCCTTCCGTTTACCTTTGTAACTCCTTTAAAATAATTTACTATGCGCCATTTATTCATTGCAGCCTTAGTAGTTGCCTCGCTGCAAAGCCAGGCTCAGTTAAAAAGTTTTATCATTTCTGTTAAGGGAGATACGCTTAACAGGGTTGATAAAAATGATAAAAAGCAAGGACCCTGGGTAGTTCGTGTAGAAGAATTACGCGGAGAACCCGGCTATGAAGAAGAAGGCTTTTTTGAAGACAGCAAAAAAGAAGGCACATGGCGTAAATATGCATTATCCGGCGATTTGATTGCCATCGAAAATTATAAATGGGGAGAGAAGGATGGCAAACAACAATATTATACAAAAATGGGCGACCTGCTGCGCGAAGAAAGCTGGCGTGCAACAAACCCCGAAAATCCTTACGACAGTATACAGGTACCAGACCCGGTGGTGCCTGACAAATGGGAACTGAAAATTGTGAAACTGGAAGTTGCTACCGTAGAACACGGCACCTGGAAATTTTATGACCCCAACACTGGCTTTGTTACCAAACAGGAAACCTACTTTTTTGGGCAAAAGGATAAAGGAAATACCAAATCGGCAGAATCAACTACAACTGTTAAAAAAACAGGAGAAAAACCAAAAGCTGTAGAAGATTGGGAGAAAAAGAACAGCGGCAAAAAAAAGATGAAAGTTAGAGACGGTACTACCAGCTATCAATAAGGCTTTTGTTCTATTTTTGTTTTTAATTGTTTTTAAATGACAAAGTTCATCACAATTCTTTTCACTATTTTCTTATTCAGTTGCTCCGATGCAGATAATTATAAAAAACCAGATGACCCGCTGGAAGCTGGCAGAGATTTTATTGAAGCTGCGCTTGACGGTAATATGAAAAAGGCAAGACTATTTATTTTGAAAGACGCTGCAAACGAACGCCTCTTTGATGAAATCGAGAAAAAATACAAAGGATTTTCTTCAGAAGAAAAAGCTGCTTATAAAGATGCAAGCATCAGGGTAAACAAATCACAAAATCTCAACGATTCAACCACCATCATCAACTATTCAAATTCTTACAAAAAAGAAAACAACCAGATTAAGCTGGTAAAACAAAATAATGAGTGGTGGGTAGATTTTAAATATACCTTTACCGGAGATTCTACAAATGTTATAGAAAAATAATCCCGTTCCTTGTCCGTTTTATATCTTCAACAATTATTCGTTTTATTATGATGACAGTATTACATCCCTGGCACGGTGTTGAACCCGGCGAAAGTGCACCAAGAATCGTTAATGCAGTAATTGAAATCCCTCAAGGGTCAAGGCAGAAATATGAAATAGATAAACCCAGCGGTTTACTGAAATTAGACAGGGTTATATATTCGTCGTTCTATTATCCTACCAACTATGGATTTATTCCACAAACTTACGGAGACGATAAAGATCCCCTGGATATACTGGTCATTTCAAGCCTTAGTATTCAACCGTTATGCCTTGTGCAGGCTAAAGTAATTGGTGTAATGCAGATGATTGACAGTGGTGATGCAGATGATAAAATTATTGCCGTTGCCAATAATGACCCCGGAGTAAACTACATTAATAATATTGAAGAAATGCCCAAGCACTTTTTTAGTGAATTGCGCCAGTTTTTTGAAGAATATAAAAAGCTGGAAAATAAAACCGTTAGTGTAAATGAATTCCAGGATAAAGCAACCGCCCTAAAAATTGTGGAAGAAGCGATTGTTTTTTATAAACAGAATTTCGGCGGAAAAAAATAAGCATCAAATAGCAAAAAAGCATTTTTGTTCATTTCACTTTGTGGAATTTAATATATAGTGCATCTAAGCATAAAACATACTTTCCTGTTTTGATTGCTTCTCAATCTAACCATATAACAGATGCCGGGCTATTGGAACTTTACTATAAAGATGGTAATAACGAATGGCTTGGTGTATTAATGCAACGATATACATTGCTGTTATACGGTGTATGCATGAAATACCTGAAAAACGAAGAAGAAGCCAAAGACGCTGTACAACAGATTTTCTTAAAAGCCATTTCGGAGCTGCATAAATACCAGGTAACTTATTTTAAAAGCTGGCTGTATATGGTTGCCCGCAATTACTGCCTGATGCAATTAAGAGATAAAGGCAAAAATGCAGTGCCGGTTACAGAAAAAATGGTTGTTACTAACCCGGAAGAAAGCGACAACATTTTTAACCATCAGCAAAAAGAAGAAATGCTTGAAGCCATGCAGGAAGCATTGCAGGAGTTAAATGAAGATCAAAAAAAATGCGTAACTTTTTTTTACCTGCAGAAGAAATCATATGCAGAAATAGCTGAACTTACAGAATATACACCCATGCGGGTTAAAAGCTATATACAAAACGGTAAAAGAAATTTAAAAATTTTACTGGAGAAAAAGTTAAAGCAAAAAAGAACGAAACGATAATGAAGATTTATGAACAGTGATTTGTTTAACATATTATCCCAGTCAAAAAATATTGACCAGCAGAAATTACTTGATTATCTGCAGGGCAAACTTTCTCCTGAAGAAACACATGAAATAGAGAAACTGCTTATTGATGATGATTTTGAAAGTGATGCGACTGAAGGTTTATTGGAAGTAAAAGATAAACAACAGTTGCCTGTTGTAATGAATGAATTGAACAAACAACTTGTTCTGAAATTATCCAAACGCAGAAAAAAAACTTTACTTAAAAAGCCGCTTCCTAATATTTTAATACCGGCTATTACTACAATCATTATCCTTCTTTTGATAATGATGTTTTATTTGTTGTTAAGAAAATACATTTAAAAAACGAACCAGTTTCTCCTGATCGTTTATATAAGTTTCTATTCATATTAAATGCCCTCAGAAAGAATAATAACTTCAATTTCCTTGTCTCACGGAGCAATCTTCACTATTACCTAAATTACTCCGGTCAACTGTGTCGTTTTATTTGTACTGCCCTGCAATCTTAATTTTACCATTGGGGTAAAACGCTATATACTCGCCCACGCTACCATCAGTAAAAGTTGTAATAATTCTCACAAAACTGATTACAACAACGGCCACTTAAAACTACTCGTCATTGCCACCTTCATTCCTGTTGCTGATGATTTTCTTGCCGCTTCTATTACTTCAAGCACATGCAGTGCATGTTCAACATTTATTATTGGTTCGGTTTTGTTAATAAGCGATTCGCCTACTTTGGTTGCACCTTCCTGCCATACATAACCGCCTTTATCTGTGCTGGAAAGTTTTGGAGCCTGGTCCCAGGAGTCATCAAGTATTACACCGTTTGTTTCCCAATCATAACCAATCAAACGCATATTAGCTTTATCGCCAAAAATCTGTATACTGTGTAATGACTGGCTGCCTGCTTCATGCCCGTGCGGGTCAAAAAAATTAAATCCACACATTACATGCGATATCACGCCATTGCCATGATCCATCAACACATGCGCATTATCTTCCGCTTCTACTTTCACCGTTCCTTTATCATCAACCGTTCTTTCAGGCTTCACAATAGATAGCATTGCCATCACAGCTTTTGCAGGCCCAAGCAAAGCCGTAAGCGTAGCCATATTATATACACCAAGGTCTGGCATACTGCCCCCACCTTTTTCATAAAAGAAAGCAGACCATGTTGGCCCCGTATGTCCATATTGTCCGTGAGCGCTGGCGAGTTTACCCAATTTTCCTTCCTGTATACATTTGTTCATAAATGCAAACTGCGGGCTGTTTACAACCGCAGGAGCCCCCCATATACGCAGCTTTTTTTGTTTTGCCAGGTCGAGCAATGCCTTACCTTCCGCATAAGTGTTTGCCATTGGCTTTTCACTCCACACATGCCTGCCGGCAAGCAGCGCCAGCTTATTTAATTTACCATGCTCCTGCATATTGGTTAAGGTTATCATCATATCAAATGGCACGCCTTTCAGCATAGCATCAATATGAGGATAAGTTTTTGCGCCAACATTATATTGCTTGTTCTGCGCTTCGGCACGTTCAGGTTTTATATCGCAAAGACTAACAATTTCAATAAGTGAAGAGCTTTGTAAATGTGGTATATACCGGTTGCTTACGCTGCCGCAACCTATTACGGCTACCCGAAGTTTTTGCTGGCGGTTTTCAAAAGCAAAACCTTCTATAGATGATAATAGCGCCGCTGCTCCTGCGGAGGCTGTATATTGCAGGAATTGTTTACGGGAGATGTTTGCGTTCATATAACAATCGTTTTTGAGGGATAAAGAATGTCTGCTTTCAAAAATAGAGATTTTCTTTTTCAAACTAACGTTGAACCAATCAATTCGTGCCTATATATTTTCGTGGAACGTGAAATGAGGGCTTTTGCATCTCATTTCTTGTTTACCATAACACTAATAGATTTTCCACCTGTCAATCAATTGTCTGTGTTGTTTGTTTTCATCTTAAATTAGTGCGATAATAGCTTGTATCTAAAACAGGAATAAATGAATTTAAAACATGCCTCTATACTGGTAATAGATGACGACCAGGATGTACTTACCGCAGTGAGGCTTTTATTAAAAACAGAGGCTGCAACAGTAGTTACAGAAAAAAATCCTGAAAACCTTCGCTGGCTTTTATCCAGGCAGTCTTTTGATTTGATTATGCTGGATATGAACTTCAACAGTTCCGTAAATACCGGCAACGAAGGATTATACTGGCTAAAAAAAATAAAGGAGTTTGGTTCCGACGCTTCTGTAATTATGATTACCGCTTATGGAGATATTGAACTGGCAGTTCGTTCTCTTAAAGAAGGCGCTGCAGATTTTATGGTAAAGCCCTGGCATAATGAAAGATTGATTACAACCATAAAAGACACGTTGAAGCATAAAGGAAGCAATCAACCAAAATCTGCTATAGAAAATGCAGATTCAATTATAGGTACAGAATTGCTCGGCAGCTCTGAAGCAATGCAGGATATTTTTTTCAAGATTAATAAGATTGCCCCAACGGATGCCAACATTTTAATATTAGGTGAAAACGGAACCGGAAAAGACCTGATTGCAAAAGCGATGCACCAGTTGTCGCTGCGCGCTAGTAAGCCCTTTATAAAAGTAGATGTTGGTGCGTTAACCGAAACTTTATTTGAAAGTGAATTATTTGGTCATAAAAAAGGCGCTTTTACAGACGCCAAGGAAGACAGAGCCGGGAGATTTGAATCAGCCAATGGAGGCACGTTGTTTTTAGATGAAATTGGTAATATCTCTTTGCAGCAGCAGGCTAAATTATTAACAGTATTGCAGAACAGGCAGGTTACCCGCCTCGGCACAAATCAACCAGTGCCAATTGATATACGATTGATTTGCGCAACGAATGTTCCGCTGAGTGAGCTTGCCAATGAAAACAGGTTCAGGAAAGACCTTATATACCGCATTAATACGGTTGAAATAACAGTGCCTCCATTGCGCAGGCGCCAGGAAGATATTGTGATACTCGCTAAGCATTTTGCAAAAGTATATGCTTCAAAATACCTGAAACCTTCGTTGGTATTGGATGCATCGGCTATTGAAAAATTAAAGCAATATCATTATCCCGGTAATGTGAGAGAATTGCAATATACCATTGAGCGTGCGGTAATAATGGCTGATGGAGATGAACTTAGGGGCAGCGACCTTATATTCTCTCCTATTGAATCAACCAGCAACCCGGTTGAAGAACAGGATGAATTGAATTTAAGTGCTATTGAAAAGAACGCAATATTGCGGGTGATTGAAAAGCACAATGGCAATATTACCAAAGCAGCAAAAGAGCTTGGATTAACAAGAACGGCATTGTACAGAAGATTGAGTAAGTATGATATATAACAAGTTTCAGGTTACAAGTTTCAGGTAACTGGCAACTTGCAACCAGTAACCTGCAACTATTTTATCTCTTAGAAAATATGTTTAACAAATACGAATGGCGGATTGTTATACGCGTAACAGTTTTGTTTATTACGCTATGCATAACAGCTTTCTTTTTGGTGAAAGGAAGCAACTATTATATCTATCTCGCTATTTGTATACCGGTAGTAATTGTTGAGTTGATTGATTTTTTTCGTTTCCAGAAAAAGGCGCAGGATGAAGTATCGCAATTTGTAGAATCTGTGCATTACAGGGATTTTTCCCGCTATTTTGATGTGAAGAAAGCGCCGTTGGAATTACAGCCGCTGCGCAAAGGATTTAATGATATTAATACCACCTTTAAAGTAATCAGTAAAGAAAAAGAAACGCAATACCAATATGTGCAAAAAATATTGGAACTGGTAGATACAGGCATATTATCCTACGACAGGGAAAGTGGCGAAACCGGGTGGATGAATGAGTCGCTGAAAAAAATGCTTGGTATTCCCTACCTGAAAAGTATTGCATCTCTCGAAAAAAGAGACCCGAAATTATTTGATGAGATAAATACATTAAAGCCAGGTGAAACAAGAGTTATCCCGGTTACAAGAGATAATAATATTTTCAAAGTATTGATTTCTGCAACTGCTTTTCAAACAGATAACAGGATATTTAAGCTGGTTGCTTTTCAAAATGTAGATGATGCGCTGGATGAAAACGAATCAAAAGCCTGGCAAAGATTATTGAGTGTGATGACGCATGAAATCATGAATTCTGTTGCGCCCATATCTTCACTTGCAGATACATTGAAGAACAGGCTTCAACTGGCATCTAAACATATTGAAGATAATGAAGGCACCGTGGAAGACCTTGAGTTGGGTATCATCACCATAAAAAGAAGAAGTGAAGGACTGTTAAAATTTGCAGAAACATATAGAAGCCTCAATAAAATAACAACACTCAATCTTACAAAAGTGTATGTAAGAGATTTATTTGAGAACCTTTACCAGTTAATGCAGCCAACGCTCCTGCAAAAAAATATTGATATAGATGTAATATTAAAAGATACGGAGCTAACTGTTGAAGCTGATACCAACCTTGTTGAACAGGTACTTATTAACCTATTGGTAAATGCGATAGATGCAGTGAAAGATAAAGAAGAGCCGCGTATAACTTTATCGGCAGCAAAAGGAGCCAATCAAAAAGTAATTATTAAAGTAGCTGATAATGGCAGTGGCATTCCGCCTGAAGTACTTGATAAAATATTTATACCCTTTTTCAGCACCAAAAAAAGCGGCAGCGGTATAGGGCTAAGTTTATGCAAGCAAATAATGATGCTGCATAAAGGAAATGTGCAGGTACAGAGTAAAGGTGGGGAAGGAACTATATTTTCTTTACTTTTTTAACCAGCCGTTGCTCTCCATCCAGTTTTTAGCCCTGTCCATCCATTCTTCTCTGGTGGTTTTATTATACATACCAAAGCCGTGTCCGCCTTTTTCATATATATGCAACTCAGCGGGCACTTTATTTTTAATAAGCGCCTGGTAAAAAACAATGCTGTTGTTAGGGCTTACGCCACTATCATCACTGGCATGAACAAGAAATGTTGGCGGCGTTGTATTGGTTACCTGTTTTTCGTTTGAGTATAAATCAAGTTGTTCTTTAGATGGATTTTCTCCTAAAAGATTTTTATAAGAGCCTGCATGAGTAATAGCAATATCCGCACTTATTACGGGGTATATCAGCAACATAAAATCCGGACGTGCAGAGATATTGGCGGGATTATCAACAAGTACTTTGTAAAAATGTGTACCCGCAGTTGATGCGAGGTGGCCACCTGCTGAAAATCCCATAATGCCAATCCGCTGAGGGTTCACATTCCACTTTACAGCATTTTTTCTTACGGTTATAATTGCCTGTTGTGCATCCTGCAATGGAGCAATAGAAGGGTCAGGTTGATTTTTTTTATCAGGCATCCTGTATTTCAGCACAAAGGCCGCAACACCCATTTCATTAAACTTTTTAGCAACATCGTATCCTTCGTGGCCTGCGGCAACAATGCCATATCCGCCACCGGGGCAAATTACAACGGCTGTGCCATTGGCTTCTGCCGCATCAGGTAAAAAAATGGTGAGCGTTGGTTTGCTGATATTACTTATGCGCAGAATATTATCAGAAGTTTCAGATTTTTCTTCGTCAGGTCCGGCAATACTATTGGGTATTTTATTATCGGGATAAAGTGCTATTTCCATTTTGTTAGATTGTGCGTACGCTGCTGAAATATTTGCTGCAAGCAAAAATAAAGCTACCAAATATGGCTTCATCGTATTTTTATTTAAGGAAAGATAAGGAAGAATGGAACGCGGATGAAACGGATTGTATGGATAAGCGCGGATTTTTTCTATGCTGTACCCTGGCATCTGTGCATTCCATATGCTATTCCTTAAGCATCTTTTATAACAGCCCGTCGTCAGCAAAACTATAAAACCCCTGGTCGCTCACTATAATATGATCATACACTTTTATATCAAAATACTTTGCGGCTTCTTTTATTTTAGCGGTAAGGAGTTCATCAGCCCTGCTTGGTTTTAAACTGCCCGACGGATGATTATGGCAGAGTACAATACTCACCGCGTCTTCTTCCAGAGCTCTTTTTAAAACAACTCTCGGATCAACCACTGTGCCTGTAATGCCTCCTTTGCTTATAATTTCAGAATGGTTTATTTTATTAGCCCGGTTTAAAAACAATACAATAAACAGTTCCTGCTGTTTGTCTTTAAGCATAGCCTGTAAGTAACGGGCTACGCTGGCGCTGTTGGTCACTACAGGTTTTTCAAGGCTTTCAGCCGCCTGTCTTCTGCGGCCAAGTTCCAGCGCGGCGCTGATTGTGATGGCTTTGGCTTCACCAATACCTTTAACTTTCATCAATTCTTTTATAGAAAGCTTACCCACTTCCGCTATGTTATTTTTGCCTAATTGCAGTATTTCTTTGGCAAGGTCTATAGCCGATTTTTGACGGGTTCCGTTTTGTAAAAGAATGGCTATCAATTCAGAATAACTTAAAGTTTCGGGTCCATTGTTGCGAAGTTTTTCGCGGGGTCTGTCATCTACAGCCCAGTTTTTAATAGATGTTTTTTGCTCAGGCAGCATAATTTTTCTGTGTTTTACTCGTTATAGCATATTGTAATATATCCAAAATCCCTGTTATAATCATCAAAATCTCGATCTTATGAAACTTACAAATCGCCAGCTTATCCTTGGCTCACTTCAACCGCTTTTATTCTGTATAGGAATGTATTTTGTTGTATTGGTGTTTTCAGTATTTGTATGTTCCTCTTTATATCATGCCATAAAAGGTGGCAAAAAAGTTGAATCTGTGGAAAATACAACAACAGCTTCGCTTTCAACCATAAAAAAGACTGATAATACTTTTGCTAAGTAATAGATAAGAATAATTACAATTACTAAATGATAATTCACCGTGTGGAGAGCTATTCTTTTACAGGGTGGTTCTGCCTTGCTTTATTATAACAAGGCTAAATGTACTTCTAAATATATCAAACCTGTATTAATACTAAAAAGATTTTACGCTGCTTATTATTAACTGAAAAGTGTGGCTATAGCAAGATATATATTCAGCGCTAAATAAAAATCCCCCGCAAGCGGGGGAGTCAAAAAACAGATAGCAGTGGCTACAACATAGTAAAACTTTCAAGGAACTTTGTTGTGAAGTTTCCTTTTATAAAATCTTCGTTACGCATAAGCTGCTGGTGAAAAGGAATAGTGGTTTTTACGCCTTCTATCACATATTCACTCAATGCGCGGCTCATGGTATTTATAGCTTCTTCCCTGGTGCGGGCTACAGCAATAATTTTTCCTATCATAGAATCGTAGTATGGCGGAATAATATAACCTGCGTAAATATGCGAATCGATCCGCACGCCATGTCCGCCCGGTTGGTGTAATACTGTTATTTTGCCGGGTGATGGTCTGAAATCGTTGTAAGGATCTTCAGCATTGATACGGCATTCAATAGCATGCATTTCAGGGTAATAATTTCTGCCTGAAATAGACTCGCCTGAAGCGATTTTTATCTGTTCCTTAATAAGATCAAAATTGGTTACTTCTTCTGTTACGCAATGCTCCACCTGTATTCGCGTATTCATCTCCATAAAATAAAAATTCCTGTGCTTATCAACCAGGAATTCTATTGTGCCAACACTTTCATAATTAATAGCAGATGCTGCTTTAACCGCGGCTTCTCCCATTTTTTCACGAAGTTCATTAGTCATAAACGGAGAAGGAGATTCTTCAACCAGTTTTTGATGGCGGCGCTGAATGGAACAATCTCTTTCGCTCATGTGGCAAACCTTACCGTAACGGTCGCCTGCAATTTGTATTTCTATATGGCGCGGCTCTTCCACAAATTTTTCCATATATATCCCATCATTTTTAAATGATGCGGCTGCTTCTGCCTTAGCGGTGTTATATGCTTTTTCCATTTCACCTTCTTCCCAAACCACACGCATACCCTTTCCACCGCCACCGGCTGTTGCTTTAAGTATTACCGGATAACCTATTTCTTTTGCAAGACCTTTCGCTTCATCCACGCTCCCCAGCAAACCTTCGCCACCTGGCACTACAGGCACGCCGGCTTTAATCATGGTTTCTTTAGCGGTAATTTTATCGCCCATCGCGTTAATCATTTCAGGCGTTGGTCCAATAAACTTTATACCATGTTCACCACATATTTTGGCAAATCTTGAATTTTCGGCCAAAAAACCATAACCCGGGTGTATGGCATCCGCATTGGTAATTTCAGCGGCAGCCATCAGGTGAGGTATATTAAGATAAGAATCTGAGCTTTGAGGGCGACCGATGCAAACGGCTTCATCAGCAAACTTTACATGCAGGCTGTCTTTATCGGCTGTGGAATATACGGCTACGGTTTTAATACCCATCTCCCTGCACGTACGTATAATGCGCAATGCAATTTCGCCACGATTTGCAATCAGTATTTTTTTGAACATGTAGTCAATTTGAAAATTCGGGAATTTGAAAATTTGAAAGTAACCGGGAAAATTCAGAAATGAGTGTAACTCATTTTCAAATCAGCACATTTTCAAATTATCAAATTAATTAGGTTCTACGAGGAATAACGGCTGGTCGTATTCAACAGGGCTGGCATCATCTACCAGTATCTTAACTATTTTTCCGCTTACCTCACTTTCTATTTCATTAAATAACTTCATTGCCTCAATAATGCAAACTACTTTACCAGGGTTAACATCATCTCCAACTTCCGCAAAAATCGGCTTGTCGGGCGATGGGCGCCTGTAAAAAGTACCTATCATCGGACTTTTAATAGTAATGAGATTTTCAGCTTTTGGTTCAGCAGCAGGTTTGGCTTTTTCCGCTGCGGTTTCCTGGGCTGCTGCAGGCCTGGCTGCCGCTTCAGAAACATATGTTGGTAATACTGCTGACGGAGAAGACACAACCTGTGTAATATGGTCTTCTTTCTGCTTGATGGTAATTTTAAAATCTTTTTCCTCAAGGGTTATTTCGCCAATATTGGATTTGTTGATAATCTTTATCAACTCCTGAATTTGTTTAAAATCCATGTGGTTTTGTTTAAGTTTTGCCCGAATTTAATCGGAAACCGGCGGCTAAGATAGTAATTCAGGGTAATTCTATCCAAATCAGTTTTTTACTCTTTCAACGTACTCTCCTGTTTTTGTATTGATGCGGATTAATTCGCCCTCATTTACAAACAAAGGAACCATTACAGTAGCGCCTGTTTCAACAGTGGCGGCTTTTAACGTACGGGTAGCGGTATCGCCTTTAACACCGGGTTCGCTGTAAGTAACCAATACTACAATTTTATCAGGCAATTCCACATTCATGGGCAATTCTGTTTCTGTGTTTATCAGCACGCCCACTTCCTGCCCTTCTTTTAAAAATTGCGGAGCATCTACAAGATGTTCTGCAATAGCAATCTGCTCAAAGGTTTCATTATCCATGAAGTTGTAACCAGAGTCATCTTTATATAAAAACTGGAAAGATTTTTTTTCAACACGTACAGGATAAATATTATCGCCCGAGTTCCATGTTTTTTCTATACTGCGGTTGTTATCAACCCCCTTTAATTTAGCCCACACCTTAGCAGCGGCCCTGGCAGTTTTATTTTCACCAAATTCCACTACACTATAAAGACTACCATCTAATTTCAGGATCATTCCTCTGCTGATATCTGCTGTATTAGCCATATTGCAATTTTTAAAAGTGGCGCAAATATAAGCTGAAATTGTATTTCGACGCTAATTTATACAAGTATGATCTCCTACATTTTTTGCCAGACTATAAAGTAAAATGATAAATAATTTAATACTCCATAATTTTTTTGATATTACTATTCCCTGTTACATAGAGCGAGACTTATTGTTTATCAGCAACTTTCAACACCGGCTATTCTTTATCATTTAGGCTTATTGCCGTAATTTCACGGCCAAATTTTTTAACCAGGAAGTAAAAACCTGAGTTTATCTTCTATTTTAGTTTCTTATTTCTCAAAATTATGCCACAGGTATTAAGTCATCAGCAGTTAATTGATATAGCGGAAAAATTTGGCACACCCACATATGTGTATAATGCGGAAAGAATTACAGCGCAATACAGCAGGCTTACAAGCGCTTTCTCTGGTATTAATGCTACTTTTTTTTATGCGTGTAAAGCGCTTACCAATATCAATATACTTAAGCATATCAAAAGTATTGGTTGTAATGTTGATTGCAGTTCGGTAAACGAAGCAAGATTGGCATTAATGGCAGGCTTTGAACCACAGCGGATATTATATACTTCCAATAATATTGCCTTCAGCGAAATTGAAGCAGCTAAGGAACTGGGTATTCATATCAATATAGACAGCCTTTCTAATCTCGAAAAATTCGGCAAAAAATTTGGACATAGTTATCCTGTGGGAATAAGATTACGGCCCAATATTATGGCGGGTGGCAACTTAAAAATTTCTACCGGTCACAGTAAAAGCAAATTTGGTATCCCCCTGGAAGATATTGATAAAATAGTACAGTTGATAAAAGACACCAATCTTCATATCCGTACATTGCATATACATACCGGCAGCGAAATAAAAGATGTGGATGTATTTGTAAAAGGCGTTGAGGTAATGTTTGAAGTGGCTAAAAATTTTCCGGAGCTTGAAGTGATTGACTTGGGCGGCGGTTTTAAAGTACCTTATGAACCTGGTGATGAAGGAACAGATATTTCCTTACTTGGTAAAAAAGTTGCAGAGGCATTTGCTGCATATGAAAAACAACATGGTAAAGCATTCAGGGTTTGGTTTGAGCCGGGCAAATTTATGGTGAGCGAAGCAGGCTATTTTGTAACGAAGGTGAATGTATTAAAGCAATCAGGCGATATACGATTTGCAGGAGTAGATAGCGGGCTGAATCATTTAATCCGCCCAATGTTTTATGGCTCTTATCATCATATTGAAAATATATCAAACCCACAGGGAAAAATGCTGGCGTATAATGTGGTGGGTAATATTTGTGAGACGGATACTTTTGCGGACAGCCGCATGATTGCGGAAATAAAGGAAGGCGATTACCTGGTATTTTATAATGGCGGCGCTTATGGTTTTGAAATGGCTTCCAATTATAATTCAAGATTTCGCCCTGCCGAAGTGCTGGTTAAAAACGGTGAATCGAAACTGATAAGAAGAAGAGAAACCATTGAAGATATTCTCAGCACGCAGGTGTTGGATTAACAAATACAACAATTTATGCCCAATATAGCAATTGTAACCCTTGCAATATTTACTCAACCCAAAATATACAGCTATTGAAACGTTTAGGTTTGTTGTTTGTGTTATTGTATGTAGTACTAACTGTTGTTGCACAAAAACCACAGGCAACTATTGAATTAAAAGTTGCCGGACTGGAGGAAGGGCTTGTGAATGTGCTGCTTCCTGTAAATCATACTATTTTCTGGGGTGCCATGCGCATAGATACCATCCGTGGTAAAAAGCCATTGGTAATTGCGCTGAACGAAAATCAAACCGGTTTTGTAAGCATTGATGTTTTTAACAGGGAGATAAAATTATTTATTCAGAAGGGAGATGCCTTACGGATAACTATAGACGAAGATTATGCGGAGAATCCTGTAATTATTGAAGGCAATAACAGGGAAGGACAATTGCAGTTAACAAAAGCCGAGTTATTGTATCCCGGAAGTTTGATAATGCGCTATAAGAATGACACCACGGCTGCATTGCTGCAAAAACATGTGGAAGAAGATAAACAGGTTAGGTTAAACGTTTTTAAACTATTGTTTGAGCAGAGAAAGATTGATAAAGCTTTTTACGATTTCGTAATACTTACGCTGGACTATTATCATGCCTCTTTAATTTCAGAAGTTATTGCCGGCAAATATGCCGCCACTACCCTTGAAAAAGATAATCCTTTTTATAAGCCTGTTTTCCCTGCTGATTTCGGCATGCTTTGGGAAAAAATATACAAGCAATACGCTGTAAATAATCCTTTGGCATTGCAAACCTTTGGCTACAGCGATAAGTTTAACACCTATGCCGGAGATTATATAAGCGGTTACCTGGGTTGGCAAAAGAATAAGCAGGGTGGAGCGCCGGCATTGCTTACAGACCCTGCAGCAGATATGAAAGAAATGTTTGACCGTATTCAGCATAATATGCAGCCCGCTGTTGCTGAGTTTGTGCAAGCTGATTTGCTCTACTCTTCACTGCGGCTGGAAGAAAATTATAAGACATTAGGTTTACTGTATAATGACTTTAGAAGACGGTATCCGCAAAGTGCATATACGGCTTTTATTCAGCCACTGGCAGATAAAGCTATTGCCTACGATAAAAAGGTAAACCAGGCATTTACGCCCGACCAAAAAATTATTCCTGATTACGCATCGGTAAATTCCTTCAGAGATTTGATGCTGCCGTTTAACGGCAAAACAGTATATATTGAATTTTGGGCTACATGGTGTATTACCTGTAAAGATCAGTTTGATAATGAAGCGGAGTTGCACCAATACCTGCAGTCAAAAGGCGTAGAACATTTGTTTGTTTCGGTAGATGTTGAAAATAAAGAAGCCGAATGGAAAGAGTTGATTAAGTATTTTGATTTAAGGGGAAATCATATAAAGGCCAACGAAAGATTGACCAGGGATTTGTCAAGAATTTTCTGGAATGGAAAAGGGTATGCATTGCCGTTATATGTTATTATAGATGCGGAAGGTAAAATAGTGGAAGCTGATGCCCTCGCTCCGGCAGACAGAAAGAAACTGTATCAACAGATAGGGAAATATGTAAAATAACGTGATTTTAATATTACAATTCGAAATAAAAAAGAGGCTATCATTGATTGATAACCTCTTTTTTGTGGAGAACAGGGGAGTCGAACCCCTGACCTCTTGCATGCCATGCAAGCGCTCTAGCCAACTGAGCTAGTTCCCCAAACGGGAGTGCAAATATAGAGTCCCGGTATACTTTCTCCAAAAAGAAAAACCAGGCGTTGCCTGGTTTGATAATATTATGCGGTAATCCACTAATCACCCCAAATCTCTTCTTTACCCTCAAGCCATTCTTTTACGGATGCTGTGGTAACGGATTTAGGACGCTCCAGTGCAAGACCCAGCGCCCTGTCCCAACATAAACTTGCCAACACACCCAATGCACGGCTAACACCAAACAGCACTGTATAAAATTCATATTCCACCATGCCATAATGTACCAGCAAAGCGCCGCTATGTGCATCTACATTAGGCCATGGATTTTTTACTTTACCTAAATCTTTGAGTATATCAGGCACAACTTCATATATTCTCCACACCGTATTTACAAGCGGATCATCTGCCATATGTTGTTTACCGAATTCCAGTTGAGCAGTAAACCTTGGATCAGTTTTACGTAATACTGCATGACCATAGCCCGGTACCACTTTTCCTTCTGACAATGTTTTCTTTACATACTCTTTTACCTGGTCTTTGGAAGGTAGTTCTACGCCAAGTTCTTCACGCATTTCAAAAATCCATTTTATAACCTCCTGGTTAGCCAATCCATGCAAGGGGCCGGCAAGACCATTCATACCGGCAGCAAAACTTAAATAAGGATCGCTGAGTGCTGAACCTACCAGGTGCGTAGTATGCGCTGATACATTTCCGCCTTCATGATCCGCATGTATGGTCATATACAGGCGCATCAATTCTTTAAAGCTTTCATCTTCAAACCCGAGCATGTGTGCAAAATTTCCAGACCAATCCAGCAAACCATCCGGCTGAATATGCTTTTCATCTTTATACTTACGGCGATATATATACGCAGCTATACGGGGCAATCTTGCTATCAGCGTCATGGCATCATCAAAAGTAGCATCCCAATAATCTTTTTTATTCATGCCAGCAGCATACTTTTTGGCAAAAAAACTTTCGTTTTGAAGCGCCATTATCGCTACTACAAACTGCGTCATCGGGTGAGATGATTTAGGCACCGCTTCAATAGCATCAAACACATAATTAGGTACATGAGAACGACGCTGCAGGGAGTTGGTTACATTCAGAACATCCTGTTCTGTTGGCAACTCACCTATCAGCATAAGATAAAACAAACCTTCCGGCAGGGGTTCTGTTCCTCCGGGAGCTTTAGGCAGTTTTTCCTGTAATTCAGGAATGGAATATCCCCTGAAACGTATTCCCTCTTTTGGGTCAAGTAATGAAGTTTCGGTAACTAACCCTGTCATTCCCCTCATGCCCTGGTATATTTGGCTAAGTACAACCTCTCCTATTTTTTTATCTCCATGGTTTTTCAGGATGTCTTTTATTTCTGCAGACTGCTCATCGGCTTTAGCTTTAAACCTTTCTTTTAATGTGGCCATATTGAAAATTTTACATTTTTATCTTTTTAATCCTCAAGGGTAGCTGATGGC
This sequence comes from Chitinophagaceae bacterium, assembly GCA_020847395.1. Lineage (GTDB taxonomy): Bacteria > Bacteroidota > Bacteroidia > Chitinophagales > Chitinophagaceae > Agriterribacter. The sequence goes on along the minus strand of JADLCD010000041.1, from coordinate 53,687 downwards.
GCTAAAGTTAGCCAAAACATTGTTACAAGCCCGAAAAAAACTGGAAGTTTCAGGTTAATTTACATTAAAAATGATATTTGGCAACAATGCTCACTTGGGAGCCCGTCGATAGAGATAATAAGTGAGCATACTAAAAAGCACATTGGGAATCCATGCGGCTATTATTGGCGGAAGATTTCCTTTTACGCTGAAGATAGTTGAAAAACGGTCTAAAAGAATAAACAGGGCGGCTATGGCAAAACCGGCTGCCAAATGTATACCGCTGCCACCTCTTATTTTTCGGGAAGCAAGTATAGCGCCAATCAAAGTAAGTATTAAAACAGTAACAGGTGTTGCGTCTCGCCTGTACAATTCCACTTCAAGGTCATTGATGCCTTCAGAACCACGCATCTTTTCCATATTAACCATTTGATTGAGCTCACGTGTACTCAGCCTTGATTTTACATATTCATCGCGCCGCAGGTCTACCGGGGCAAAGTTTAAATCAATACGTCGTGCCGTATCTTGTTTAACATCTTCATGAAGCCCGTTAATATGCCGCTCAATTACACCTGATAGCTTCCATTTTTTTCCTTTGGCATCCCATTCAATTTTGTCTGACCTCAGGTTATACACTACCTGTGTACCTTTTAGCCTGTCCATAAAAAAGCCGTTGCCACTTTTATTAGTTGTATCATAATACCGGATGCCGCAATAGGTATTGGAATCTACCCGCATATAGATATTATTATTGCCTGTTGACGCACCGGGAGCGTGTACATATTTAAGTTCAAATGCGGTACGTATTTCATTTGCACGGGGCACTAATTTTCTGTTACCAATCCATAGTAGCAGCGCTAAAAGAATTCCTCCTAATATATACGGCTTAAGCAAGCGGTTAAAGCTGGTTCCGCTGGCTAGCATGGCAATAATTTCCGAACGGTTTGCCAGCTTTGATGTAAAAAATATTACTGCAATAAAAGTGAATAAAGGAAAAAGAAAGGAAACAATGAACGGAACAAAACCTATATAATAATTTTTAAGTACGAAACCTGCGGAAAGATTTGACCGGGCAAAATCATCTGTTTTTTCGCTGATATCAACCACCACAGAAATAACCGTAAACAGCAATATGCAGAAAACAAATGTTAATATAAAATCCTTAAATATATACCAGTCTATTTTTTTCATGCCTGATAGTAAACCACATTGCCGGCAAAAGTAACTTAAAACTCTAACAAGAACTTTCGTAACTTTCTTAAATGAAAAATATTCACAATAGTTTCAGACTCTTAATCCATTTATTTTTTTTATCTGCAACTGCCATCCCTGTTTTTGTTAAAGCGCAGTACAACAGCCGCGACCTGTATGAACGGCAATTTTTTATTGAAGGCGATGATACGCTTTTTTGCCGCATACTTTCTCCCCTGCATTTTACAACCGGGAAAAAATACCCGTTAATAGTGGTGCTGCATGGCTCAGGTGAACGCGGCAATGATAATGACGCGCAGTTAACCTGGGGCAGCGACCTTTTTCTCGATTCTGCCAACCGCGAAAAGTTTCCGGCGATAGTGGTGTTTCCTCAATGCCCAGCAGATTCATCCTGGAGCGTGCGGGTAAGATCTAAAAATACGGATAGTGCGGGCATTACATTTCCGATGGATGTGCCACCCACAAAGCCATTGCAGATGGTAATGAATTTTATTGATACATTAGCCAAAGCGGGTACTGTTGACCCTAAACGTATTTATATTGGCGGATTATCAATGGGTGGTTTTGGCACATTTGAAATATTATGGCGTAAGCCCGGCCTGTTTGCTGCTGCATTTCCGATATGCGGCGGCGGCAACCCGGCAAGCGCTAAAATATACGGCAGAAGTTTTCCGATATGGGTTTTTCATGGCGCAGATGATGATATAGTGCCGGTAGATAATTCACGCATTATGGTTAATGCACTAAAAGCTGCAAAAGCTAAGATAAAATATATGGAATATCCGGGCGTAAAACATGATAGCTGGAAGAATGCTTTTGCCGAGCCGGATTTATTACCGTGGATGTTTGCGCAGAAGAGGTAATTTGAGATTTCTGATTTGAGATTTCTGATTTGAAATTGTGATGAAGTGTGAACGTAATTAACCTGAGTTTTGGGTGCTACAAAATAATAGTTAAATATCAAATCTCAAATTCTACAGCCGCTGCTTAAACCGCACTACGCTCTCCTTCATCCAGCCTGCAAAATCACCGGCTTCAATATGCGTGCGGGCTTCTGTTACTACATGCAGGTAAAAAGCAAGATTCTGTATGCTGGCAATAGTTAATCCCAATATCTCTTTCGATTTCATTAAATGGCGGAGATAAGCTTTACTATAATAATTACTTGCTGCACAATCAATGCCATCATCAATAGGCGAATAATCTTTCTCCCATTTTTTGTTATCTATATTAATTACACCGTTCGATGTAAACAGCATGGCGTTTCTTCCATTCCGTGTAGGCATCACACAATCAAACATATCAATACCCAGCGCTATACACTCCAGTATATTCCAGGGTGTGCCTACGCCCATCAGGTAGCGTGGTTTTTGCACGGGAAGGTTATCGCAACACAAACCGCACAAATCATACATCATTTCTTCAGGCTCACCTACACTTAACCCGCCAATAGCATTGCCCGTAGCATTTTTGCTACTGATATATTCGCACGACATTTTGCGCAAATCATGATATGTTCCTCCCTGCACTATCGGAAAAAGATTTTGCGTATGCCCATATTTTGGAGATGTTGTTTCAATGCGGTTAAAACTCCTGTCGAGCCAGCGGTGGGTTAAGTGCATTGATTTTTCCGCATATTTATAATCGCTGGGATATGGCGGACATTCATCAAACGCCATAATAATATCTGCGCCAATACTACGCTGTATATCCATCACGGTTTCCGGGCTGAATAAATGCCTGCTACCATCAATATGGCTTTGAAACAATACGCCTTCTTCCTGTATTTTTCTTGTGCCCGACAAAGAAAAAACCTGGTAGCCGCCACTATCGGTAAGTATAGGCCTGTTCCAGTTCATAAATTGATGCAAGCCACCCGCACTTTCTAATATATGGGTACCGGGGCGCAGGTATAAATGATAGGTATTGCCCAATATTATTTTGGCTTTCACTTCATCTTTTAACTGCTGCTGTGTAACCGCTTTTACGCTGCCGGCTGTACCTACCGGCATAAATATGGGTGTGGGTATAGTACCGTGGTCTGTAGTAATAATTCCCGCTCTTGCTTTAGACTGACTATCCGTGGTTTTAAGTTCAAACTGAAGTGCTGCCATTTATCAACAAATTTTCACATTACAATTAAATCCATATTATCAAATCCTTGTATTTCTTACCTTCGCCGCCATGATTGAAAATTTGGACTGGCGTGTAATCATTTTCGGAGCTTTCTGCCTTATTGCCCTCATCCAGATCATTTATTACCTGTACTTTTTCAGAAGAGTTGCTTTTTATAACCGTGGACCAGAGGGTTTATATCATCAACAACCTGTTTCCGTAATAATATGTGCCCGCGATGAAGCCGCAAATTTAGCTAAAAATCTTCCCGGAGTATTAGTGCAGGAATATTCAGATAAACAGGAGCTGATATTGGTGAATGATAATTCTATTGATGAAACCAAATACCTGGTAGAAGCTTTGCAACAGGATTTTCCCCAACTCAACACACTTGAACTAAAACAGGAAGCCAAATTCATAACCGGTAAAAAATTCCCATTATCAATGGGGATAAAATCGGCAAAATATGATACTGTATTATTAACCGATGCCGACTGTATTCCTGTTTCAGAATTCTGGATGCAGAAAATGATGTCCCGCTTTCAGCATGGCGCTGAAATTGTACTGGGTTATGGTGCTTACCATAAAAGAAAAGGTATACTCAACAAAATCATCCGGTTCGAAACTTTTCATACCGGGCTGCAATATTTTTCTTACGCGCTGGCGGGCATTCCATACATGGGCACAGGCAGAAATCTTGCTTATAAAAAAGCGGTGTTTTTAAGAAACAAAGGATTTTCCGCACATAACCATTTGCCGGGAGGTGATGACGATCTTTTTATTAATGCAGCCGCAACGCCAACCAATACCGAAGTGGTAATTGATAAAGATGCTTTCACACTTTCTGAACCAAAAACTACCTGGAGCGAATGGATGAAGCAGAAAAGAAGACATTTTACTACATCTAAATATTATAAAGGGAAACATAAATTTTTGTTGGGATTATATTCGTTCTCCCACATTATGTTCTATCCTTTATGTATAGCCGCAGCTATTTTTTATAGTTGGCCATTGGCATTGGGCATATTTGCATTACGGTTAATTATACAAGGCGCAATTTTATACAAAGCCATGGAAAAGCTGAACGAAGCTGATTTGTGGAAATGGTTTTGGGCTTTTGATATTTTTATGTTTGTGTATTACTTCATCTTCATTCCTTCATTATGGAAGAAACCCCAGGCAAACTGGAAATAATCACCAATTTTTTTTCAGATTTTTCTGATAAGCAATTGAAGCAACTGGCATTGCTTGAACCTTTGTATAAGGATTGGAATGAAAAAATCAATGTAATCTCACGCAAAGATATTGATGCTTTATACGAGAAGCATGTACTGCATTCGCTTTCTATAGCAGCTATATTTAATTTTCCTGCCGGGCTTGAAATAGCTGACCTGGGTACAGGTGGCGGGTTTCCGGGTATACCATTGGCTATTATGTTTCCTGAAGTGAATTTTTTACTGGTTGACTCCATTGGTAAAAAGCTGAAAGTTGTAAATGAAGTGGCAAATGCATTGGAACTTAAGAATGTTAAAACCCGGCATACGCGGGTTGAAGAAATTACAGATAGGAAATTTGACTTTATAGTAAGCCGGGCTGTTGCTCCATTATCAGACCTATGGCGGTGGAGTAAACCGCTTTTAAAAAAAGAAAGAAAAATGGAGGAATTTAAAAATGGCCTGATTTGTTTAAAAGGTGGCGACCTTGCCCGGGAAATTAACGACAGCAGATTAAAACCGCATGCCTGGAATATCAAAGACATTTTTGACCTTGAATCCTTTGATGAGAAATACCTGCTGTATACAGCGGTGTGAACGGTTTATTGTATTTTGTAATTTTTGATCTTAGTTAAGAAGCTTTCAGTAATTTACTGTTTCATTATACTGATTATGAAACCACAGCCCCGGAGAAATTTTTTATCTCTTTCGATCCGAAATGGAGCTACGCTATTGGTTGCATTAGCTTAAAAAGCAGGGACCCGGCAGAACTTGGGTCGTTTTTATTTAATAAGTATAAAATACACAGTAGCAGTTTTACATGGGAAAATATAAGCGGGGTAAGAATTACACCTAATATTTATACTACTACTAAAAATTTAGATACGCTTGTTGAAGCAATAAAAACATTTTCAACCAACAAGTGATATTGGTATAATATACTATTAAACAGGCATAGCTTTATTTTTCAACTGTAGTCAGTAATTTGCATTTACACAATGCAATTACATCAAACCATAGGTTATCGTATTATCTCAGAGTGGCTAACAAAAAAAAATCTGAAGGCGTTCATTTTCCAGGAGGAAACATGGCAGCATATTATTGATGGCAAGAGCGGGCTGGTAAATGCTCCAACCGGTTTTGGCAAAACCTTTTCGGTTTTCCTGGGTACTATCATTGCATTCATCAATCATCATCCCGACAATTATCAAACAGTTTCATCAAACAAACTGCAACTGATATGGATTACACCACTACGGGCATTAGCGAAAGATATAGGAAGGGCAATGGAAGAAGTAATTAAAGAATTGGGATTGCAATGGAAAGTAGGAATACGAAATGGAGATACTGCAATTAAAGAAAGGCAACATCAAAAAAAAGCCCCTCCGGAAATAATGATCATTACCCCCGAAAGCATGCATTTATTGCTTGCACAAAAAGGGTATGCTGATTTTTTTAAAACGCTTAAAATTATAGCAGTTGATGAATGGCATGAATTATTGGGCAGCAAACGGGGCGTGCAGGTAGAACTTGCAGTTAGCAGGCTGATTGCATTGCTGCAAAAAAACCATCACTCCTTATTACAGGTTTGGGGTATTTCTGCAACTATCGGAAACCTTGAAGAGGCCAGGGATGTTTTATTATCTTCTTTAAGCAAAAATAAAAATGCAGTAATTGTAAAAGCAATACTAAAAAAAAATATTGCTATTGAATCTATATTGCCGGATGAAATTGAAAAATATCCCTGGGCAGGGCATTTGGGTATCAGGCTTATTCAAAAAGTGATTCCTATTATTAATGAAAGCAGAACAACACTGATTTTTATTAATACAAGAGGAATGAGTGAAATATGGTACCAGGGATTGTTAACCGCATCACCTGAGTTGGCAGGAGCCATTGCACTACATCATGGCAGCATAGAACCTGAGCTGCGGATGTGGGTAGAAGAAGCATTACATGCCGGCACATTAAAGGCAGTAGTATGTACGGCAAGTCTTGATTTAGGTGTTGACTTTCGCCCGGTTGAAACTGTTATACAGGTAGGATCCCCTAAAGGAGTTGCACGCTTTTTACAACGTGCCGGAAGAAGCGGACATCAACCTGATGCAGTAAGTAAAATATATTTTTTGCCAACACATGCCCTTGAATTGGTTGAAGCCTCTGCGCTGAAAACAGCTATTGATAGAAATTTTATTGAAAGCAGGCAACCTGTGTTATTATGCTTTGACGTATTAATACAATATCTCTGCACTTTGGCCGTGTCTGATGGATTTGAACCCGAAGAGATTTATAAGGAAGTATTATCAACACATTGTTTTAAAGATTTAACCCGCGATGAATGGCTGCAGGTATTACAATTCATAACTGCAGGAGGCATGGCATTGCAACAATATGATGAGTTTAAAAAGGTTGAAATCATTAATAGCTTGTATCGTATTACCAACAGAAGAATTGCAATGCGCCACCGCATGCATATAGGTACAATTGTTAGTGAGGCTATGCTTAAAGTAAAGTTTATGTCGGGCGGATATATAGGTGTTATAGAGGAATGGTTTATTTCAAGGCTTGACCCTGGCGCAGTATTTACCTTAGCGGGCAGAAATCTTGAATTAGTGGGAATAAAAGATATGACGGTTATCGTGAAAAAATCTTCCGCAAAAAAATCTATTGTACCAAGCTGGCAGGGCGGAAGAATGCCACTATCTGCAAACCTTGGCGAAACACTGCGACAGGAATTAAACAAAGCCAATAGTGTGCATTTAAAGAAAACCGAAATAGAAATTTCGGCACTGAAACCTTTGTTTGCATTACAGGCGCAATTGTCGCACGTACCCAACAATAATGAATTGCTTATAGAACAGATAGAAACAAAAGACGGGTATCATTTATTTGTATTTCCGTTTGAAGGCAGGCTTGTACATGAAGCAATAGCGGCCATTCTTGCATGGCGCATCAGCCAGGTTACGCCTATTACATTTTCATTTGCGATGAATGATTATGGATTTGAGCTTTTAAGCGATCAACCGATACCTGTTGACGACAGCAATGTATACGAGTTATTCTCTCCTGAAAATCTATTAAACGACATCCAGAGAAGTGTAAATGCCACGGAAATGGCTATGCGAAAATTCAGGGATATTGCTGTAATTGGGGGGTTAATTTTCCAGGGGTTTCCGGGCGAGCAAAAAAAGGCAAGGCATTTGCAATCTTCTGCGTCACTGCTGTTTAAAGTTTTTATGGAATACGATCCCGGTAATGTATTGATACAACAGGCATTCAGGGAAGTACTGGATCAGCAGATGGAAGAAGTCCGGCTCAGGAATATGTTGCAGCGTATTCAAAATTCTTCCATCATTATTACTTTTCCGGAAAGATTAACGCCTTTCTGTTTTCCAATTAAGGTAGATAGTTTACGGGAATCGCTTACCTCAGAAAAACTAGAAGATAGAATACGAAAAATGCAACAGCAATTAGAATAGCCTAATGCGCCTCCAGCCAATTTTCCCCTTCTCCTACTTCTGCAATAATCGGTACATCATTGGGTAAAACCATTGCGGTTTGCATACTTTCTATAATCAACCCTTTCAGTTCATTTGCTTCGGCTCTTGTGGCATCAAATATTAATTCATCATGTACCTGCAAAATCATTTTACTGCGCATATTTGCTTTCTTCATAGCATTATGCACTTTGGTCATGGCAAGTTTAATCATATCTGCCGCGGTGCCTTGTATGGGCGAGTTGATGGCATTGCGTTCTGCAAAACCACGAACCGTAAAATTGGAAGAGTTGATATCACGCAGCCAGCGTTTACGCCCCATCAGCGTTTGTACATAACCATGTTCCCTTGCAAAATTGATGGTATCATCCATATACCTGTTGATGGCAGAAAATTCCTTTTTATAATTATCGATAATTTCTTTTGCTTCAGTACGGCTGATGCCTAAATTATCAGCCAGGCCAAATGCACCCTGACCGTATATAATACCAAAGTTTACACTCTTTGCTTTATACCGCTGCTCTTTGGTAACTGCTGTTTCTTCCACGGCATATACTTTTGCCGCTGTAGCTGCATGAATATCTTTTCCTGATTTGAATGCTTCACACATGGCAACATCTCCGCTTATTGCAGCCACTATGCGCAATTCTATCTGCGAATAATCAGCAGACAACAATACATGCTCCTTATCTCTCGGCACAAATGCTTTTCTTATTTCCCTGCCTTTTGCAGAGCGAACCGGAATATTCTGCAGGTTAGGGTTATTGCTTGCCAGCCTACCGGTTACGGCTACCGCCTGACCGTAAGTAGTATGCACCCTGCCGGTTTTTTTGTTTACCATTAAAGGCAGCGCGTCAATATAGGTTGATTTCAATTTGGTAAGCTCACGGAAAGTAAGAATGTCTTCTACAATTTTATTTTGATGAGATAGTTTCAGTAATACATCTTCCCCGGTAGCATATTGGCCTGTTTTGGTTTTTTTTGCCTTAGGGTCGAGTTGCAATTTTTCGAACAATACTTCGCCCAATTGTTTGGGTGATGCTAAGTTGAAACGAACACCTGCCTGCCGGTAAACATTTTCTTCTGCCTGTTTTGCCTCTGCTTCCAGTTCTTTTGAATATTCTTTTAAAAAATCAGTATCTATTTTCACCCCTTCATATTCCATATCCGTCAATACTTTCACCAAAGGATTTTCTACTTCGTAAAATACTTTTTCTACCGCTTTTGTTTTTAATTCCGGAAGAAATACATTTTTAAGCTGAAGGGTAATATCTGCATCTTCGGCGGCATAGTCTTTTATTTTATCTATTTCCACATCACGCATATTGCCCTGCTGCTTTCCTTTCTTGCCAATTAACTCTTCAATATGCACGGGTTCGTATCCTAAATATTGGGCACTCAACATATCCATGCTGCGTTTGCCATCCGGTTCAATTACATAATGTGCAAGCATGGTATCAAACAGTTCGCCTGCAATATGTATATCATACCACTTCAATACCAACATATCAAACTTAATATTTTGGCCAACCCAGGTAATAGCAGGGTCACCAAATACAGGTCTTAATTGTTCAAGTATTGATATTGTTTTTTCTCTCTCCGGCGGACAGGGTATATAGTAGGCTTCGCCAGGTTTCCAGGAAAAGCTCATGCCCACCAGTTCGGTATCATTTGCATCAAGCCCTGTTGTTTCAGTATCAAAGCATATTTCTTTTTGTGATGCTAGTTGCTGAATAAATTCAACCAAATTTTTTTCTTCAACTATTGCTTTATAATTGTGCGGAGTATTATGTATATTTTTTCCTGCCGCTGTTTCTGCAGAAGAAGATTCCGGCTCAGGTTGTTTAGCTTCCTGGATTTTAGCCGGCTCAACAGCAACTGCATTACCAAACAAATCAGTTTGCACAACAGTTGGCGCAGATTTTTCTGTTGATATTCTTGCAGCAACAGGTATTGCTTCACCAAGCAGGCGTTGCGCAATGGTACGAAATTCAAGCGTTGTAAAAATATCCTTCAGTTTATCCCTGTTCCATTCTTTCAGCCTGTAATCCTCCTCATGAAAAACAACGGGTACATTCGTAATAATAGTTGCGAGCTTTTTGCTAAGGATAGCGTCTTCCTTTCCTTTCCTGATCTTTTCGCCCAGTGCGCCTTTAATATTATCTGCATGCTCTAATATTTTTTCAAGCGTTTCATACTCTGCCAATAATTTAGCAGCGGTTTTTTCCCCCACACCTGCTATTCCCGGAATATTATCCACCGCATCGCCCATCAATCCCAATACATCAATTACCTGGTTTACACTTTTAATATTCCATTTTGCACAAACTTCTTCGGGTCCCATTATTTCTACATCACCGCCCTGGTAGCCGGGTTTATAAATTTTAATTTTATCGCTCACCAGTTGTCCATAATCTTTATCAGGCGTTACCATAAATACGTCATAGCCTGCTGCTGCTGCCTGTATGCTAAGCGTTCCGATAATATCGTCCGCTTCGTGCCCGTCGGATTCTATAACGGGAATACTAAATCCTTCTATGATCCTTTTTATATCCGGTATTGCAGCTATCAGATCTTCCGGCGCTTCCTGGCGGTTTGCTTTATAATCCGCAAAGCTTGTATGTCTTTCGGTTGGCGCTTGTGTATCAAAGCAAACCGCCATGTGCGAAGGCTTCTGATTATTAATAAGCTCAACCAAAGTATTGGTAAAACCAAATTGTGCATTAGTATTATATCCTTTTGAAGTAATGCGCGGATTGCGTATCAATGCATAATACGCACGAAAGATCAGCGCCATCGCATCTAATAAAAATAATTTCTTACCCATATAGCTAAGGTAGGGATTTGGAAGAAAAATAATAGAAGGATATTACATTACGATTTTAAAAAACCCGGTGAAAATTGCTCAATGGATATTCAACAGGTGAACGGAGCGTCGCCTATGCCGCTCTATCGAAGCGATACAGCCTGTAAACAAAAAATATTGCTTAAAATCTGCTTCCAATAAAATGGGGTAACATTTTGCGCCATGTTGGCCAATCGTGAGTTACATCTTCACCCCAAATATCCAGCTCATGCCAGATGCCTTTATTCCATAGCACTTCAGAAAATCTTCGGTTTGCCTGCGGATCTTCATAAGCGCCGCTGCCGGTAGCAATAATTATTTTTCCGTTGCGGATATGATCAAGATACCAATTGTCCGTGAGGTTGGGAATATAGTGTATCGGTGAGTTGTAATATACCTGTTCATCATAATAGCCTTTGGTGTATTCGGTAAGATCATATACACCGCTCATGGCAAGTACGCCATTAAAAAGGTCGGGGCGTTTTAAAAATAAATTCATGGAGTGTAGTGCCCCGAACGAGGCGCCGCTAACAATCAACGGTGTATCCCACGAAGTACTGTTTTTAATAAAAGGTATTACTTCATTAAAAACATATTCATTAAACTGATTTTGGCGGATAGCTTTGTGTGCACCTTCCATATCATTATTCAGCCAGCTTTCCGTATTGATACTGTTGATAGAGAACACCTTTATTTTTCCTTCATCAATAAATGGCGCGAGTGAATCAATAAGCTGAAACCGTTCATACTCCAGGTAATCCGCTGCCGCTGTTGGCACAAGCAGTAACGCGAAACCATAGTGCCCGTAAGTAACCACCGGCATTTCCTTAAACAAAGCCGGGCTGTACCATGTTGTGATTTGTCTTTGCATATAATGAATTTAATAAACGTAGTATGGTTCACGCAAAGAAACTAAGTAAGCTAAGGCGCTATAATGCTTTTCATTCTCACATTCTCACATTTTCAAATTTTCAAATTTTCAAATTTCCACATTCCCCCCATTTTCAAATTTTCAAATTAATCAATTTTCAAATTATCTACCCCTGCTTCATTCCTTCCAGTTTTTTTTGCATGGCAAACATTTCATCTCTTAATCTTGCAGCTTCCATAAAATCAAGATCCCTCGCAGCTTTTTCCATTTCTTTTTTAATTTTCGCGATGGCCTTTTCCATTTTAGGAACAGTCTGATATTCTTCCTGGTCTTCTGCGGCAACGGTTACCAAATCATCGTCAGGCGCTAATGCATAAGGCTTGCTGGTATCATAGCCTTTAATATCCAGTACAGAAGTTTGCGCAAACACCTGGTCTTTTGATTTTTTAACCGTAGTAGGCGTAATATTATGTTCAATATTATGTGCCACCTGTTTTTCACGGCGACGGTTGGTTTCATCAATGGTGCGCTGCATGCTTTCGGTCATTTTATCTGCATAAAAAATTACCAATCCATCCACGTTGCGGGCAGCGCGGCCAGCCGTTTGTGTCAGCGATTTTTCATTACGCAAAAATCCTTCCTTATCTGCATCAAGTATGGCCACCAATGATACCTCCGGAAGATCAAGCCCTTCACGCAATAAGTTCACGCCAACCAATACATCTATCTCGCCTAACCGAAGCTGCCTTAATATCTCAACACGTTCCAGTGTATCCACTTCGCTATGTATATATTTTGATTTGATATTGATGCGATGCAAATATTTATCCATTTCTTCTGCCATGCGTTTGGTTAAGGTTGTTACCAGCACACGATCACCTTTTGTAACACGCTTATCAATTTCATCCAGCAGGTCATCAATCTGGTTTACGCTTGGCCTTATTTCAATCGGCGGATCAAGAAGCCCGGTTGGGCGCACCACCTGCTCAACCACAACACCGCCTGTCTTTTCCAGTTCGTAATCGCCAGGTGTAGCAGAAACGTATACCGTTTGGTTAAGCATATTTTCAAACTCATGAAAATTCAGGGGCCGGTTATCCAATGCAGATGGTAACCTGAAACCATAATCTACCAATACCAGTTTCCTGCTCCTGTCGCCGCCATACATTCCGCTTATTTGCGGAATGGTTTGGTGGCTCTCATCAATAACGCATAAAAAATCTTTAGGAAAATAATCAAGCAAACAGAATGGCCTTGTACCCGGCTCACGACGATCAAAAAAACGGGAATAGTTTTCAACGCCATTACAATAACCGAGTTCACGAATCATCTCCACATCATAATTAACTCTTTCGCTTAATCGTTGTGCTTCTATATATTTTCCGGAACTTTTAAAATAATCTACCTGGCGCCCCATTTCATCCTGTATCTCGTATAATACCTGCTGCAACATATCTTTTGGCGCCAGGTATAAATTAGCGGGAAATATTGCCGCATTATCAACAGCCGCAATTCTTTTGCCACTGCTGATGTCCAGCGTTTCTATTGTTTCAATTTCATCACCAAAAAAACTGATACGATAACCGGAATCCATATAAGGAAGATTGATATCAACAGTATCTCCATTTACACGGAATGTGCCGCGGGTAAAATCTCCCTGGCTGCGGGAATACAATGAATTGACCAGTGCATGCAAAAAGCCCTGGCGGCTGATTACCTGTTTTTGATGAATGCGTATAATACCGTTTTCAAATTCAGCAGGATTACCAATACCATAAATACAACTAACCGACGCAACAACAATAATATCCCGCCTGCCGCTTAATAATTGAGCGGTTGCCTGTAAACGGAGTTTATCTAATTCTTCATTTATGGAAAGATCTTTTTCTATATAAGTATCACTTACGGCTATATATGCTTCTGGTTGATAATAATCATAGTAAGAAACAAAATAACCTACCGCATTATCTGGAAAAAACTGCCTGAACTCTCCGTATAATTGTGCAACCAGCGTTTTATTATGCGTAAGCACTAAGGTGGGGCGTTGCACATTATGAATAACATTCGCCATGGTGAATGTTTTACCAGACCCGGTTACACCAAGTAATGTCTGGTGTTTTTCTCCCTGCAATATTCCTTCGGTGAGTTGCCTGATTGCTTCCGGCTGATCGCCGGAAGGCGTATATAATGAGTGTAATTTGAAAGGCATGACAAAAATCTTAAGTCTTAATAAACGAATGCTTTTTGATAGTAACAGGAGAGATGTAAGCTTATGTTTCCCCGCTTACTTATTGCATGCTGAATGCTGCTCACGAAAAAGTAATGATTTTTGAAGGTGTAGCATTGCGTAAATAAAAATTAGCAAAGCCTTTCTCAAAAATTTCTTCGAGGTATTTTGATGAATAGCTCATTACATTTTCTACGCCTTTTTCAGGAGAGAGATTATCCAGTGCTTCCTGTCCATTCACTTCTTTAAAATCCCTTATGCCCATTTGGAAAGACGCCATCTCTGCTGCTTTATTCATATAGGCACTGTTCGCAATAAATTTACATTCTTCCAGAAATTCGGGTTGATATTTTATCATATCTTCTCCTTCGCGGCCATCCACTATATCTTTCACACCGAATTTTTTATAATGTGCTATTAAAAAATTTTCCAGGTCAACGGCTTCATCCAACAGTGGTGAAGTTTCTTCGCTATCTTCTTCTTCGCTCAAAGCTGCATTGTCTATCATTTCTACACCAAGAAATGCGAGCTGTAATAATAACCGGTACTGATTATTGGTCAATTCTATTTTCTGCATATACATCAATTTACATCAGCAATTTAGCGCTATATTTTCGAAGAAAGCGGAATTCCATAGTTTCTTAACGGCGCATTTCCGAAATGCGCCCCGAAGGTCGGGAGAGGAATGACGGGTACGGGTGTCGTCATTTCGGTCACAGATATTACTTTAAAAGCGATATCTCTATGCCTTACGTGATTATTTTTTTTAAAACTATATTGTACATTAAAACCGGTTATGGTTCGTATTGCCATTCTTACATGCAGCATACTTATTCATGTATGTTGCTTTCCGCAGCAAAAGCAAACGCTTATCAGTAGTGATGATTTGCTTTTTTTAAAATCCATTACAAAAACAGTTGTAGACAGCTCAAGAATTTTTCCCGGGCAGGCAATACCTTCTTTTGGTGCAAATAATACCGGTGGCGTTTTGATAAGACCCGGCGGCAGAAATGCTTATCCGGCATTCTGGATAAGAGATTACGCAATGGCGTTAGAAACAGGTTTTATTACAGCTAAAGAACAAAAGCATATGCTGCTGCTTACTGCATCTACGCAATGCAATCAAACATGGATTACAAAAAACGGTAGTCTTGTTCCCGTGGGCGCTATTGCTGATCACATTCGTATTGATAATAGTTTACCCATTTATTACCCCGGTACGTATAATTATGAAGAGCAGGGCACAAAACAATTTGGAATGACGCCTCCTTATTGCGACCAGTTTTATTTTGTTCACATGGCATACTATTGTATAAAAACAACTTCAGATGTTGGTTTGCTGCATAAAAAAATCAACGGAACCCGTTTAATTGACAGGTTAGAGATAGCATTTAAAGTTCCCCCGGCCAGAACAGATAATCATATTGTAACCACTAATGATGCCTTTAGAGGAGTAGATTTTGGATTCAGAGATGCGGAAGAAATTACAGGTGATCTTTGCTTTTCATCTTTATTAAAGTACCAGGCAGCTAATGAATTGGCCGAATTATTTGAAAAGATTCATCAATCATCCAAAGCAAATCAATACAAACAAATTGCTGCGGCTATTAAAAAAGCTTTGCCTTCAACTTTTGCAGACGAAAGAGGTATGTTGCGTGCTTCAACAGGAAAAAGCAAACAGGCAGATACCTGGTCAACAGCATACGCTGCCTGGCTGCATGTTCTGGAAGGAAATGATCTTACTAAAGCATGTAAGGCATTATCAGATGCGTATGAAAAAGGTGTGCTGGCATATAAAGGAAATATCAGGCATATATTAACTACGGATGATTACAATGAAAGAACGGCATGGGAATTTTCGTTAGCGCAAAAAAATATATATCAAAACGGCGCGTACTGGGGCACGCCAACAGGATGGGTGTGTTATGCTATTGCAGTAGTCAATAAAAAAAATGCGCAGCAATTAGCAAAAGCATATATAGATGATTTAAGAGAAAATGACTTTAGGAAAGGAGGTGAAGCTGCTGCGCCGTATGAATGTTTCTATCCGCCTTCACATCAACAAAACCCTTTGTATATGGCAACAGTTGCCTGCCCTTATATTGTTTTTAAAACAGCGCAATAATATTGCATGGCGTAAATTCATTCACTTAACAGCATCGTTGAATTTCACCCACACATATTCATCCCAGATTACCTTATTTTTTTCTACAGCTTTCCGGTGAATACATTCCAGGTGAAATCCATTTTTTTCGAGCACTTTCATAGACGCGGCATTGAACTGAAATATTTTAGCGTATATGCGAACCAGCAAAGGAAAATGTTCCGCCACATAATCCATCATAAGCGCTACAGCTTTTGTTGCTATCCCCTTGCCCCAAAACGGTTCTCCTATCCAATATCCAATTTCAGCGCTTATGCGGGCAACGTCTTCCTGCATTTCCAATCCTATACAACCGGCAAGGTTTCTATCGGCTTCTATCGCTAATACAAAAGGTATACCAGGTGTAGTACAATAGCGGATAAATTCATCCGCATTTTTTAAAGTATACGGGTGAGGAAGCCTGTCTCTAACATTATTCCATATCTTGATATTATTGGCGAGCTGAGCCAAAATATCCCGGTCACGCCGCTCCCATTTTCTCAAACTAACCTGCATATTTATACTGTTCGTTTTATATAGCCGCTATAGTCAGGAATAATTGCTTCGTATTCCTCATGCATCAATGGAGATGTCATTAAAAAATCTGAGGTTGCTCTATCGTTGGCAAC
Source organism: Chitinophagaceae bacterium (assembly GCA_020847395.1). Classification (GTDB taxonomy): domain Bacteria; phylum Bacteroidota; class Bacteroidia; order Chitinophagales; family Chitinophagaceae; genus Agriterribacter. The sequence goes on along the minus strand of JADLCD010000041.1, from coordinate 36,955 downwards.
GGGAATATTCCATACTATGGCGAGTCGCAGCAATGCCTTTACATCGGGGTCGTGAGGTTGCGCTTCCATAGGATCCCAAAAGAATATAAGTACATCTATTTCTCCCTGGGCTATCATTGCACCAATTTGCTGGTCACCGCCAAGTGGCCCGCTAAGCATTTGTCTAATCGGCCTGTCAAGACTTTCTTCAAGCAGCTTACCTGTTGTGCCCGTAGCAACAAGTTCATGTTTTGCCAGCATGGTTTTGTTAAATACCGCCCATTCAATCAAATCCTTTTTCTTATGGTCGTGCGCTACCAATGCTATTCTTTTCCTTTTCTTTAAAATGCGGGAATTTATCATGCCTATGTATATTTTACGGCAACAAAGCTAATTAAAAGGTAGAAGGTTTATAGATAGGATTTAAGGCGGTCGTTTCAAATTAAATAAACAGGGGCGCCTGCAAAATATATAAAATATACTACCATGAGTTTTGGGTCTTAGTCAGGTTAGGAAAGTATATTTCAACGCAGCGTGCGCAACGGGGCAAAGCCCGTAAAGAAGCATTCGTTGCCAGGGATTGAAATACTGTGCTGCTCAAAAAAAGTAAGGTATAAGAAACTGGTTTGCATTAAACCATTCCCTATACCCTACGCATTATACCTTTTACCCTAAACTTCTCTTCTATGCAGCCTGTTCTTCCTTAATCTTTTCCCTGATCTTAGCTTCTATTTCATTTGCCAGTTCAGGATTATCAAGCAGCAATTGCTTAACTGAATCTCTTCCCTGCCCAAGTTTATCGCTGTTATAACTATACCAGCTACCGCTTTTCTGAATGATGTTCATTTCAACACCCATATCAATAATCTCGCCCACTTTAGAAATGCCTTCACCAAACACTATATCAAATTCAGCAGCCCTGAAAGGAGGCGCTACTTTATTTTTCACCACTTTTACTTTTACACGGTTGCCTACTGCTTCATCACCATCTTTTATCTGCGCCATGCGGCGGATATCCAATCTTACAGAAGCATAAAATTTAAGTGCATTACCACCGGTAGTGGTTTCGGGGTTGCCGAACATTACACCAATTTTTTCTCTTAACTGATTAATGAAAATACACACAGTATTTGTTTTGCTGATGGTGGCTGTTAATTTACGTAATGCCTGCGACATCAGCCTTGCCTGCAAACCCATTTTGCTGTCACCCATTTCTCCTTCCAACTCACCCTTAGGCACAAGAGCAGCAACAGAATCTATCACTACTACATCAAGCGCACCGGAAAGAATCAGGCGATCCGCTATTTCCAGGCCCTGCTCACCATAATCTGGTTGCGAGATTAATAAATTGTCTACATCAACGCCAAGTCTTTGCGCATAGTTACTATCAAAGGCATGCTCCGCATCTATAATAGCGCATACGCCGCCTTTTTTCTGCGCTTCTGCTATTATATGTATAGCAATGGTTGTTTTACCGGTTGATTCAGGGCCGTATATTTCTACGATTCTTCCTTTGGGAACGCCGCCAACACCCAGCGCTATATCAAGCCCGATGGAGCCGGTTGATACAACTTCCAGTTGTTGTTCTCCCTTTTCATTCATCATCATTACACTTCCTTTGCCGAAGTCTTTTTCTATTTTGTCAATGGTTAGCTTAAGCGCTTTGAGCTTTTCAGTATTTGCAGACATAAAGTATGAGGTTTTAGATTGGTAAAATTAATTGTTGACTGTAAAGATATAGATAAATTTATTAACACTAATAATTTTAGTAAAAAAAGCTAAAAAAAATGGATTTTGACAATGTGAGATTTATGGTTTGTGGTTAAACATCAAACCACAAACCATAAACTATAAACAAATAAAAACAGGCTGCCTTTTTAAGACAGCCTGTTTTATATTTATAGAACTACTAAAACCTTAAGATTTGCGGGAATTTTGTCTGCGTTTACTCCAGTTATTACCAGGTTTAAATCCATTACCTTCCTGGCTACCTACGCGGTCCATCGCACAACGAAAGCCTACAGTACTGCTACCTTGTGTTTCATCAAGGAAACGGCGTGTACCCGGGCTTAACCAATATGCGCGGTCGTTCCAGCTGCCACCTTTAATAACCCTTGAATGGTCGCTGATTAAAGTTGTCATACCGTAACCATAAGTAACCTGTGACGCAGAATCACCATCAACAAAGTTAATTACATTACCACGCTGATAGTTACGGCGATTTTTACTTTCTTCGTCTGTAACGTCAACTTTTACTACCCTACCCAGGCTATCTCTTTCGTATTCGTTGTTTTCGTTCTTTTTAAATTTTTCAAACTTATTACCACGGTAAGGGTTAAAGTCATTATTATCAATGTTAGAAAGAGGACGGTATACGTCAGATACCCACTCATTAACGTTTCCCGACATATTATATAAGCCGAAGCCATTAGGGTAGAAAGCATCTACAGGTCCCGGGATTGAAGCATTATCATTCAAACCTCCGGCAACGCCCATCATATCACCACTTCCACGTTTAAAGTTTGCAAGAAATTTTCCCTGCCAGCTTCCGTGGCGGCTATCTCTAAGTCCGTTTACATTCTGACTCCATGAGTATACCTGCTTTTCTTTTACAACCTCTTCGCCTGAACCACCGGACTTTTTCTTTGGCTTAGGATTTTGAGTAATATAGCCATATGCTGCATATTCCCATTCCGCTTCTGTTGGAAGCCTGTAATTAGGCAGCATAAAGCCATCTTCAAAATTTACTTTTGTCCTGGGTCTTCCGTTAGCATCCATTAAAGGATTCTTTTTAGGCTTACCAGGTTGTGGTTGATAAAGATCTTTAAGGTAAGACTGGGTATTAAAATTTTCCTGTCCCTGGCCTTGCAAAGTTTTCAACTGGTTTTTATTAATATAGCCTTTTTCAACGAGTATTCTTTCGTTAACCCTGTCACTACGCCACAAGCAAAAATCATTTGCCTGTTTCCAGTTAACTCCAACTACAGGATAGTTGTTATAAGAAGGATGGCGGAAGTAGTATTCTACCAGAGGTTCATTATACGCCAACTCTTCCCTCCAAACCAGGGTATCTGGTTTAGCAGCTTCAATTACCTTTGTGTATTGAGGATCATCAAACACGGCTTCAAGCCAGTGGAGATATTCACGATAGTGAACGTTGGCAACCTCAGTTTTGTCGATGTAAAAAGAAGATACGGTAACACGGCGCGGAATATTATTCCATTCGCCCATTACATCTTCCTGTGTGGCGCCCATAGTAAACGTGCCACCCTGAACAAATACGAGACCGGGTCCGGTTCCTTGTTCTTTTTCCTTCGACACGTTGAAACCACCCATGTTTTTATCATTGTAGTTCCATCCGGTCACTTCGGATTTTTCGTGTTTTTTCTTACCAAACAGCCCATTTTTACATGAACTGAGAAACAGTACAGCTGCCGCGGGTAAGAGCACAAGATTCTTAGCTTTCAGTAGTCTTTGCATTTTTGCTGGATTTAAACTAAAAAAGATAACGGGTATTATAATCTGATTATTGCATTTAACACTGTATATACGACTAATACATACGGTCCTTAACGCTAAACAGTGCGCAATTTAAACACTTTATAAAAATAAGTATAGATGTATAATAAGTTTTTATGTTTATTAAATGCTAAACTTTGCTTTTTTTCAACCAAAGTGGTGAAAACCATACAATAAACAATAATATTAGGGCTAAACCCGTTTCTTTGCTGATGGTATTTCAAAAATGGTACTATAATTGATTGAAGGGCAGAGATTTTTTGTATTTTAACAATTACAAAAAAGATACCGGAATACCAAAACAACTTTACTTTGCAGCTTGAATTCTATAACACTAAAAGCTATCCGAATATTGAATAGAATGCTACTCATTATTCATTTTCAATAAATACTATTTCTAATGACACACTCATTGAAGAGATTTTGTCTTGCGGGTTTGCTGCTTGTAGGAATATCATCGCATGGTTTTGCCCAGGATGCTGACAAGATTAATATAGTAACTACAGCGGTTCCCTTTTTAAGGATCTCACCAGATGCACGTGCAGGTGGTATGGGAGATATGGGCGTATCTACTTCGGCAGATGTTAATTCCCAGTTTTATAACGTAGCTAAATACCCTTTTGCAAAAAGCAACAGCGGCGTAGGTTTAACTTATACACCCTGGCTTAAAGACCTTGGATTGTCAGATGTTTTTCTTGCATCGTTAGCAGGTTATTATAAGTTTGATGAGCAACAGGCTATTTCAGCTTCACTTCGCTATTTTAGCCTGGGTAATATACAATTCACAGATGCGCTTGGTAATGATCTTAACCAGGGCAGACCAAGAGAATTTGGATTGGACATGGGTTATTCACGTAAACTTTCAGATAAGTTATCATTAGGTGTAGCATTAAGATATATATATTCAAACCTGGCAGGCAATGCCCCGGGTGCAAATGCATATAAAGCAGGAAATACTGTGGCCGGCGATGTTGGTATTTATTATAACGGTGCAAATGAAGAAGGACAAGGATGGAATGTTGGAGCAGCTTTCAGCAACCTGGGTGGTAAAATTGGTTATACAGCAGATGCAACCCAGAAAAATTTTATACCGGCTAACTTAGGCGTGGGTGTTGGTCATACATGGGTAACCAATGAGGTGCACAAAATATCTTTAAATGGAGAGATTAATAAATTATTAGTACCTGCGCCGCCAAGTGGTGATAATGTTACACAGGAAGATTTCGATAAATACAACAGCGATGGTGTAGTGTCTGGCTGGATGAAATCCTTCAGTAATAAAGCTATGTCTTATGCTGTAGGTGGTGAGTATGTTTACAATGACCAGTTTGCTTTGCGGGCCGGTTATTATGCTGACACAAGGAGCATGGGCAAAAGAAGCTATTTCACTATGGGTGTTGGCATCAACTATAATATTTTCGGCTTAAACTTTTCTTATCTCCTGCCTTCAGGCAATGGGGTAAACAGGAACCCGCTTTCCAATACCCTTCGCTTCAGTTTGCTGTTTAATCTTGGAGCCGCAGGCGAAGAAGGAACAACCACCGGAAGCACAAATAAAATAGCGTTTTAATACGCCATAAAATCATTTATACTTAACCCGGCAGTTATTATCTGCCGGGTTTTGTTTTTATTTATCTTAGCCAAAAACCAACAATACATGTCATACAGAATTGGAAGTGGCGTAGATTTTCACCAATTGGTTGAAGGAAGAAAATTATGGATAGGAGGCGTGGAAATACCACATTATAAAGGCGCATTAGGGCATAGCGATGCGGATGTATTACTCCATGCCATATGCGATGCTATGCTTGGCGCTTTATGTTTGGGAGATATCGGTTTGCATTTCCCCAATACTTCGGCAGCATTTAAAGATATAGACAGTAAAATATTGCTTGAAAAAACCTATGAATTAATTAGAAAAGAAGGATATAATATTGTGAACATTGACTCTACGCTTTGCCTTGAAGCGCCTAAAATAAAACCTTACGTGGAGCAGATGCGCAATGTTATTGCAAACATTTTACACCTGGCAGCACAGGATGTTTCTGTAAAAGCAACCACCACCGAAAAAATGGGGTTTGCCGGCCGCGAAGAAGGGTTGATGGCCTACGCAAGTGTGTTGCTGAAAAAGGAATAAGCTGTCAGCTTTGAGGTATGAGCTATGGGTGTCTTGCCCACAGCCCATAGCTGATACCCGAAACCCGATTCAAACCCTTATTTTTGCCCAATGCCAGTAATAATAAAAATCATCAATCAATCAGATAATCCATTGCCTTCATACGCTACAACAGGCGCATCAGGAATGGATGTAAGAGCGCACCTTACTGCGCCGGTAATTTTAAAACCGCTTGAAAGAACATTAATACCTACAGGGTTGTTTATGGAAATTCCTGAAGGATTTGAAGTACAGGTTCGCCCCCGCAGTGGCTTAGCTATTAAGCAGGGTATTACATGCCTTAATACCCCGGGAACCATTGATGCGGATTACAGAGGAGAAGTAAAAGTTATTTTGATTAATTTATCCAACGAACCTCAAACTATTTTACCCGGCGACAGGGTAGCCCAACTGGTTATTCAGCAGGTTGAGCAATGCGCCTGGGAAACCGTTGAAATGATTAGTGTAACAACCCGCAATGAAGGAGGTTTTGGTCATACCGGAAAAAATTAAGACAAAACAAATGCCTGTAAAAACTATTGGTGCCATATTAATACTGTCCGTAACCATATATAGCTGCCGGAGTTCAAAAAAACTGCAATCGGCTATAACAAAAAAGGATACTACTATTACCTTGCTGGTAAATCCGGCAGAGTCAGATTCAGCTAAATTGGTGCATACTGCTTTTGAAAAAATCCGCTCAAACCGTATAGAGTTTACTACTTTTTCTTCAAAAATTAAGGTTGATTATAACGACAGCAAGCAAAGAAATTATGATTTCAATGCTTTTGTAAGAATACAGAAGGATAGTGTAATATGGATATCAATCATAGCAGCCCTGGGCATTGAAGCCTTCAGGGTATATATTACACCCGACAGCGTGAAAATTCGTAACAGCCTTGATAAAGAAGTTCAGCTTCAGTCGGTAAACTATATAAAAGAGCTGATAAAACTACCGGTTGATTTTTTTACATTGCAGGATATCATTGTAGGCAACCCTGTTTTTCTTGACAGCACTAACGTACTTATGTATAAAGAAACCGAAGGTTTTATTTCTTTATCAACATCAGATAGTGCTTTTAAACAACTGCTTACAATGAAAAAAGAGAATTTTGCTATCTTCCATAGTAAATTAGATGATGTAGACGCTACCCGCAACAGAACAGCGGATTTTACCTATAATGATTATACAACCATAGATGGAAGATTGTTTTCGGAAGAACGTAAAATTGCCGTTGCTGAAAAAACAAGGCTTGAAATAAGCCTTAATATTAAACAGCCTGAGTTTGATAAACCGTTAAATTTTCCGTTTACAATACCCAAAAATTACAAAGTGAAATAATTTTAACAATAAACAGGGCAATCCTATTTATTTACTTTCGTTATTTGCGGTATACCCCTTATCAATAAAATTTCTGGCATGCGAAATCTTGTTTCAATCATCCTTTTTACAGTATTTGCTGTCTGGGCAAAGCCCGGGTTTTCTCAAACTAAAGATGAACTTGAAAACCAAAGAAGACAAATTCAGAAGGAAATTGAGGATTTAAGGCAATCACAGAATTCCGTTAAAAAGAGTAAGAAGGAAAGTCTTGACCAGTTAGCCCGTATTCGTAACCTCATTAAAAAAAGGGATGCCATTATTGAAACCATCAACAGGCAGGTACACCTTATAGATGAAGATATTTTTACCAATAACCGGGAAATATACAGGCTTACCAAAGAGTTGGATACTTTAAAAGCCCAATATGCTAAAACCATAGAATACGCCTATAAAAACAGGAGCAGTTATGATATGCTCAATTTTATTTTTTCTGCGGTGAGTTTTAACGATGCTATTAAAAGGGTTACTTATCTAAAATCTTACAGGGATTACCGCGAAAAGCAGGTAGATAACATTACAAGAACACATGTGTTGTTAGAGCAGAAAAATCAAACGCTCTCAGAAAACAAGGATCTGAAAGCTAAAACGCTGACTGAGCAAAGCGCACAAATGAAGAAACTGGAAGATGAGAAACGGGAAAAAGATGTTGTTTTATCAAGCCTGAAAACAAAAGAAAAAGAATTGGAAAAGCAACTTACTTCTAAAAAGAAACTGGAAAATAATATAAAGAGTTCTATAGCCGCTATAATTAAGAGAGAAATTATGGAGGCAGAAAGAGCGGAAAAAGCTAAACGGGAAGCCGCTGCAAAAGCCGCTGCAGCTAATAAAACATCAAACACTACTACAGCCAGCAATACGCCTGCAAGAACAAGAACATCCAACACACTTGAAAATACGCCTGAAGTAACTGCCGTATCAATGGGCTTTGAGAATAACAGGAGAAAATTACCATGGCCGGTAAGCAAAGGAGAAATAACGGGGCAGTTTGGCAGGCAGCGTATAGAGGGAACAACATTGTATGAAGATAATATCGGCATCTATATTCAAACAGATATCGGCGCATCAGTAAAGGCAGTTTATGAAGGCACCGTATCTTCTGTACATAATTTTGGCGAGGTTTCGGCTGTAACCATCAGGCATGGTAAATATCTTACTACCTACTATAATCTTACCAGTATAACTGTAAGTAAAGGCCAGGATGTTAAATTAGGACAGGGCATTGGTAAAGCTGCAGAATCAGAAGATGAAGACGGCATTGGCAAGGTTTTATTTGTGGTGAATGTTGTGGTTGGCGATAAGCCTAAATATCTTAATCCTGAAGATTGGATTAAGCCGAGGTAAGTATTTTTTATTGAGATACGAAGTATTACAGTTAACAAATTAAGACTTTGCCGGCATCAACAATTTGAGCAATACAAAAATTGCAATCCTTACACAACCGTCCATAACACATTATATAGTAAATTCGATAGTCAATAAGTTGGCTATCGAATTTTTCATTTAACGAGCCTGCAAAACAGCAATATGAAATTATATTCTATCAATACCGGACTTTTCAAATTAGATGGCGGGGCAATGTTTGGCGTAGTACCTAAAAGCATTTGGAACAAACTCAACCCGGCAGATGAAAATAATTTATGCACCTGGGCTTTACGATGCCTGCTGATTGAAGATGATAACCGGTTGATTCTTATTGATACGGGCGTGGGCAATAAACAGGATGCAAAATTTTTCAGTCATTATTACCTGCACGGCGATGACAGCCTGGATAAGTCGCTGGCGAAGCACGGGTTTCACCGCAATGATATTACAGATGTATTATTAACGCATTTGCATTTTGACCACGTAGGCGGCGCTATTATAATAGAAAATAATAAAATGGTGCCCGCTTTTAAAAATGCTACATACTGGAGTAATGAGCAGCACTGGCAATGGGCAATCAAGCCAAACGACAGGGAAAAAGCATCCTTTCTTAAAGAAAATATTCAACCAATACAGGATAGTGGCAAACTGAAAATGATTGAAGTAATTGAAGATATCTCTTTCAGTAAAAATATAAGCATTCGTTTTGTAAACGGCCACACCACTGCAATGATGCTGCCGCAAATCAATTACAATGGAAAAACAATTGTATATATGGCAGACCTTCTCCCGTCAACAGGGCATATACCTATTCCTTATGTAATGGCATATGATATGTTCCCTTTAACAACATTGCAGGAAAAAAAAGCATTTCTGCAGGAAGCTTTGCAAAATAATTTCATACTCTTTTTTGAACATGACCCTGTACATGAATGTTGTACACTTGCCATGACGGAAAAAGGCATCAGGGTAAAAGAAACCTTCAGGTTGGATGAAATAAAATAATGTTCGGCTTTTTAATTTTTCCATATGCTTAAAAAACTGGTTTTATTTTTCTTCATTATTCCTGCATTCATAAATGCGCAGGAGCAATGTGATATACTTATTAAAAATGGAAAAATTATTGACGGCACCGGCAACAACTGGTATTACGGAGATGTGGCAGTGAAGAATGATAAGATTATTAAAGTGGGAAAAGCGCTGAATTTTTCAGCACAAAAAATAATTGACGCACCAGGTTTAATTATTGCGCCGGGATTTATTGATGTACATACGCATATTGAAGAAGATGACGCAAAAGCACCCACCGCAGAAAGCTTTATTTATGATGGCGTAACAACAGTTGTTACCGGCAACTGCGGATTATCGAATATTGATATGGCAAGATATTTCGACCTGCTCGATTCACTTCATTTATCCATTAACGTTGCTTCGCTTATAGGGCATAATGATGTAAGAAAAGCCATTATGGGCCGCGCAAACCGCGACGCTACGCCGGAGGAATTACAAAGAATGGAAGCGCTGGTTGAAAAAGCGATGATGGATGGCGCAGTTGGTATGTCAACCGGGTTAATATATATACCCGGCACTTATAGTAAAACATCCGAAGTGCTGAGCCTGGCAAAGGCTGCTGCAAAATATCATGGTGTTTATGCATCCCATATAAGAGACGAAGGTGATAAAGTAACAGAAGCCATTGATGAAGCAATTGCTATTGGAAGAGAAGCCGATATACCGGTTGAAATTTCTCACTTTAAGGTAAGCGGGCAACAAAACTGGGGAAAGAGCAGCATTACCCTGCCAATGATTGAAAAGGCAAGGCAGGAAGGTATTGATGTAACGATTGATCAGTATCCATATACAGCAAGCAGCACTTCTGTGAGCACTTTATTGCCTGATGAAATACTGGCGGATGGGCAGGATTCTATTGTTGCCAGGTTACAAAAACCGGCAACAAAAAACTATGTTATTAATTACATGCTCAAAAACCTGAAAAAGCGAAAGCTTAAACATTTCAGTTATGCAGTAGTAGCAAGTTATAAACCCGACAGCACATATAATGGTAAAAGCATTGAGCAAATTAACCTGATGAAAGGCAGGAAGCATAAAGCAAAGCAGGAAGCAGAAATGGTGATTGATATTATGCTCAACGGTGGCGCTTCAGGCGTTTTTCATGGCATGAGTGAAGAGGATGTAAAACACATCATGACTTACCCTTTTAATATGTTTGCGAGTGATGCATCCATCCGTTTATTTGGTGTGGGTGTTCCGCATCCGCGGGGATATGGAACCAATGCAAGGGTACTTGCAAAATATGTTCGTGATGAAAAGATCATTACATTAGAGGAGGCTATCCGCAGAATGACATCTTTACCTGCACAGAAATTTCAATTACAGCAACGCGGCCTGATTAAAGAAAATATGTTTGCCGACATTGTTATTTTTGATGAGGCTACCGTAAAAGACAATGCTACATTCGAAAAGCCACATGCGTATTCTACCGGGTTTAAGTACGTAATAGTAAATGGTAAAATAACCGTTGATAATGCAAAACATAACGGCACAAGAAATGGCAGACCATTATATGGCCCGGGAAAAAATAATTTTTAAAAGATATTTTATCAATATGAAAAAGCTAATCATTTGTTGTTGCGTTTCGTTTTTAGGTTTGCACGGTTTTTCACAAACAGGTGCCAACAAAGCAGACTGGATACCATTATTCAATGGAAAAGATATTAATGACTGGATTGTAAAAATCCATCACCACGAAGTGGGCGAAAATTATGGCAATACATTTCGTGTGGAAGATGGAATGATTAAAGTGCGTTACGATCAATATGATAAGTTTAATGAACAATTCGGGCATCTTTATTTTAAAACGCCTTATTCCTATTATCACCTTGTGGTGGAGTATAGGTTTACAGGCATATGGAGAAAAGATGCACCTGAATATACAATAAAGAACAGTGGCGTAATGCTGCACTCACAGGATCCCCGCACCATGCCTAAGGAACAGGATTGGCCTATATCCATAGAGCTACAACTTTTAGGTGGATTGGGAGATGGTAATCCACGCCCTACTGGTAACATGTGTTCGCCAGGAACAGATGTGGTATACCAGGGAAGAATTGATCCGAGGCATTGTATAGAATCCACTTCAAAAACATACGATGGCGATCAATGGGTAAGAGCGGAAGCGATAGTATTAGGCGATTCTCTCATCACTCATATTATTAATGGCGATACGGTGCTTCAATATTCCAAACCACAGATCGGCGGCGGCGTAGCTAACCGCTACGATCCTAAAATAAAAATTGACGGCAAGCTTTTGAAGTCAGGATTTATTGCTTTACAAAGTGAAGGACAGGAAATTGATTTCAGGCTTGTGGAAATACTGGATCTTGAGGAACATAAGAAATGAATATTTGAAATTTGAAATTTGAGATTTGAAATTATGTACCTAACATTCATCAGGAATATTGAGTTACGCTCAATCTCAAATCTCAAATAACCTTACCTAAACTTTATCAACGAACTTAACGGGTATCTCAAATTGCGGTAGCCCATCATATCCACTTTTACACTGCCAACTACAATTTCACTTTCTATACGCAGTGGCAAATGGTTGGCATCATCACTCACCCATACGGTCATTTTTTCGCCGCCTTCAAACATACTTCCCTTAATAAGTAAAGGCTTGAATTTTATTGCGCGAAATTTTCCATAGCGTGTCCTGATGGTTTCTTTACCCATATACCGAACATAAATATTATGAATTTCGTCATCAAGAAACATATTAATATTTATTTTATCGTTCACTGCATAACTATCGAAATTGATATTACGCGCATAATACACCGCACTTATTACATCCTGCACGCAATCCGGCGTTTTAAAAACACCTTTGGTTGTTACAACACTGTTTGCTTCGTGATTAAAGCTGGCATTTTCATGTTTCTTATATTTTCCTTCTTCCACATTCCTGATAAACCGGTAAGGCTTAAGCGTAGCAGTATCCATATACGTTTCGTATTTATCTCTTACCTTAAATATCCAATCATAGGAACTGTTTGAAAAACCTTCACCCACCGCATGATAAACCGGTTTACCATTATAACTTTCCAGTGTTGTAGTAAATGTTGCGGTGCCGGCATCCACATATATTCCCAGCGCGTTATAATATACTTTCAAAATTATTTTTTCTCCTGATGAGAAACAGGTATTCCTTATACCACAAAAATCCGCACCGGCATTCAGGCGAATGCTGGCAGTAATTAATAAAAATGATATTAATAATTTTCGCCTCATGGCCTGTTAAAAAGTTTTAATCCTGGTATTAATAAACCTCCTGCAACAGCAGGTATAATAAGATTGATAAACCATATTCCAGCCGACGCTGCATATATACCCAATGTATTTTCACTGAATCCTTCAAATAATAATACAGCAATCATTCCTCTCATTCCCAACTCAAGCAAAGTTACGCTTGGAATAACTGCTAATATAAGATATAATACAGTTATCAACCAGAATGCATCTGTTATATTAAGGTCAACATGCATCAGTTGAAGCATCAATATATACTGACAGACGAATACTATATATCTTACAGCAGATAAAGCCAATACTCTTAACAAAATTGTAACACTCACACTTTGCAAACCATTCATTTTTGTAAGCCATTTATTAATAAAGCGCATGGGAATAATAATATTTACAATCCAGCCGATTTTAAAATAAAATATAATCACCAATATTGTTACCGCAACAGCCATCCAGCAAAAGGCAATAAACCAGTTATAGGATATATGGTAACCGGCGCAGGCTATGTAAATAATTTCTTTCTGAATAAATAATCCCGCACACCCCAGCAGCAATGTTATAATGAGCTGGCTGATGTTGCCCAGTAAAGACATTGAAACAGATTTTAATCTCACCTCTTCATATATGTATATCATGCGTCCTCCATATTCACCAACCCTGTTTGGTGTGCATAATCCTAATGAAACACCTGCCAGCACACTTTTAATAGACGTGCTTAAAGACATGCATTGCAATGGCATCATCAGTACCTGCCATTTTCGTGCCTCAATCATCCAGTTAATCAGCATAAGAAAAAGCACGAGGTATAATTTCCAGGCAAGCGGACCAAACAGCGCCTGTTTTACATATTGAACAGATAACAGCAAATCAGGTTGATGGACTACCTGTTTATAAACGGAATATACAATCCAAAGAAACAATACGGGACCCAATACGGCATTGAGGAAAATTTTGATATTTTTGTTTGCAACCTTCATTTAAAAACCAACTTTTGCAAAACAGTCAGATAATTTTAGGTATTGACCCCGGAACACTCGTAATGGGATATGGGGTTATTTGTGTAAACGCATCAAAGATTGAATTATTGGAAATGGATGTGGTTAAACTGTCGGCAAAAAAAGATAATTATGAAAGACTGTCTATCATTCACCGGCAGGTGCAGGCTTTGATTGGTAAATATCGGCCACACCAGTTTGCTATTGAAGCGCCTTTTTTCGGGAAGAACGTGCAAAGTATGCTGAAACTTGGCCGTGCCCAGGGCGTAGCTATTGCCGTAGCCATGCAAAGTAATATACCGGTTACAGAATATTCGCCAAGGAAGATTAAGCAATCTATTACAGGCAATGGTAATGCAGATAAAAACCAGGTTTGGGAAATGCTTCAGCGGATTGCAAATATTAATGATACACCTAAATATTTTGATGCTTCAGATGCACTGGCAGTAGCTATATGTCACCACTTCCAGTTAAGTTCTCCTTTCAAAAAGAAATCTTCTCCTGTGAAGAAAACAAAAAAAATAAGCTGGGAGCAATTTGTACATCATAATCCCGGTAGGGTTTCAGGGAAAGAAGAGGTCGTTAAACAGAAAGTGGATTTCAATTTTTGGCTCGTTCAGGATTGTTGCAGGGTTGTCGTATGATTTATCTTTGTTCATCTGTAACTGGTAATCAGGCACAGACCCCTTCCCGCTTGAGGCGGGATTATAATGACATCATTACAGATAAATTGAAAATCAGGTCTTTATTTTTTAACCATGACCTTGCCATATTGCAATCAACTGCGACCGGGAAGTTTTTGTGTTTGAATTAAAAAATTTAAAAGTTAGTAAATTACTTTAAGCAATCTCGTTGGATGTAAGACTGGGATTGCTTCTCCCGCCTTAATATTCATTCAATTAAAATCTTCTTTAGGGCGGGATCGCAAAGACGGGCGAGAGCTTGATGAAATATATGCTTTGTGTGTTAGTACCGGTAGTAATAAATAATCACTCTGGCACGTCATTGCGATCCCGCCAGCAGGTTATATTTAGTTAGATGTGTGTTGCGGTGTGTTGCGGCGGAAGAAGCAATCTCCTCTTTCAAAAACTTATAAGAGATTGTTTCTTTCACCCCTTAAGGATAATGCTTTTAGAGCAAGCTACTTAAATGTCATCTTTATATTTTTCCTGACAACAGGTTTGGTACCCGGGGTAACAAACTATAGTACCATGTTCAGCATTAGGATAAATGTTCAACAATTGTACTATAGTTCAGCATAATTCCCCCCGACCCAAGGAGGGTCTGTCTGATGCAAAAGCATATTTTTTAAGTACGAAAAATTGAAATGCACGCTTAAACAGGTTGCAGATTTCAGCATTCACCATGACACCACTACCTGTTTCATTTCTTACCACTTACCACTTACTACTTTTATCTGAGGTTTGATATAATTTTTTTCTGCGCATCTTTTAATTGCTCCGGTGTTAATTTGAGTTTTGCTCTTGTAAAGTTTAAATCATCTGCGCTGTTGATAGGAATTAGATGAATATGCGCATGTGGCACTTCCAAACCAACCGCACTTATGCCGCAACGATTGCAATCAAATGATTTTTCAATAGCTTTTGCTATAGGTTGGGCAAACAATATTAATTCTGCCAGATAATCCGCTGGCAGGTCAAATAAATTATCAACTTCTATTTTAGGGATCACCAATGTATGCCCTTTCACCATTGGAAATATATCAAGAAAGGCATAACACTTATCATTTTCTGCTATTTTGTAAGAAGGAATTTCTCCTGCAATTATTTTTGAAAATATAGTCATGAAACAAAAATAGCTAAAACGGTGGCAATAATACAGCAAAAGAAAAGGCGGCTATTCAGCCGCCCCGCGTAAATTTTGTTAGCCATATTTATACCCCTATATCTTCAATTTTAAATTTAAGTAATCCTGCAGGCGCTTTAACTTCAGCAACATCACCAATTTGCTTACCCAAAATACCCTGGCCTATAGGAGAAGTAACAGAAATTTTTCCTGATTTAAGGTCTGCTTCTTTTTCAGAAACAATCTGGTAAGTAACCTTCTTTTTAGTATTTAAATTCGTTAAGGTTACTTTAGTAAGTATACTAACCTTGCTGGTATCAATGCTATCAATTTCAAGAATACGAACATTGGCTAAATCGCCTTCAAGTTTAGCAATTCTTGCTTCAAGCATTCCCTGCGCCTCTTTAGCTGCATCATATTCCGCATTTTCTTTTAAATCGCCCTTCTCGCGGGCTTCAGCAATCGCCCTGGAAGCAGCAGGCCTGTCAACGCCTTTCATCTTTTGTAACTCGGCCTTCAATTGCTCCAAAGTCTCCTGGGTAACGTACATTACTTCGCTCATGGCTGACTTCTTTTTGGTTATAAAAAAGTAAAAAATAACAACGCTCCAGGTTTTCAACCCGAAGCGTTGCATTTAAGTGTGACGACAAAAGTAATAAAATTTTGAAAGAAACAAGCTATTAGGCTATAAAATGTTGCGAAAGCAACACTTAAGCTTTTATAAATGAAGCTTATCTAATACCACTTTAGCCATTTTAAAAAAAGCCTCATGACTATAGCCGGCAATATGCGGCGTAATAATAACATTGGGCTGCGAGGTAAGCCATTCAATCTGTTCTTTTTCCGTAGCAGTATAAGTATCAAGCTTTTCGTTCTCCAGCACATCCAGCCCCGCTCCTGCTATCTTTCCATTTTTCAACGCATTTATCACGGCTGCCGTATCATGCACCTTGCCGCGGCATGCATTTAAAAAAAATGGTTTGTTTTCCAGCGCATTAAAGAAGGCATCATTTGCCATATGAAAAGTTTCATCCGTAAGTGGCACATGCATACTGATAACATCCGCATAACGGGCTATCTGCCCGGGAGCAGCCTCATGTATCCTGCCTCCTGCAAATCCAAATTTGTATTTATCATACGCCAGTATCTCCACATCAAAAGAAGATAACAACCTGGCAAAAGCGCCACCCGCATTTCCAAAACCAATAATACCTACTGTTCGTCCTGTTAGTTCAGTGCCGCGGTTTGCATCTCTTATCCATTTACCTTCTGCCACTTCCCTGCTGCTGGAGCATATTTTATTCATCAGGCAAAGCAATACTCCAAGGGTCTGTTCTCCCACCGCATTCCTGTTTCCTTCAGGACTGCTCTCACACTGAATGCCTTTGCTTTCAGCATAAGCTACATCAATCAACTCCATACCACTGCCTAACCTTCCAATCCATTTTAATGCAGGAGCTTTTTCGAGCATTGAACGGTCTATTTTAAGCCGGGTGGTAACAATCAACCCTTCAGCATCTCTAATCTCTTCTTCCAGTTCGCTGTAAGTTATTTGTGGCTTGTATACCACAGTATATTCTTTTTGCTCAAGTGTATCTATTAGGTATTGATGCACTTTAGCGGTAACAATTGCTTTCTTCATAAAAGTTTAAGGAGTACATTTTGTTCTGTTAATTCATTAAATGATGTAAGGATACGAAGTCCTCTATACTTAACTGCTCGGCACGTTTATTAAATACAGGCTGCGCAAGTGTTTGTTCATCAAACAAACCCTTTACCGCATTGCGAAGCATTTTACGGCGCTGGTTAAACGCAGTTTTTACCAACCTGAAAAATTTTGCTTCATCAGGAATATTCAGCCGCGTTTTTCTTGGAACAAGCTTTATCACCGCACTCTTAACTTTGGGAGGTGGGTTAAAGCAGTTTTCATGCACTTCAAACAAATATTCCACATCAAAAAAAGCCTGTATCAGCACACTTAATATGCCATAGGTTTTATTGCCGTGTTTTGCCGCTACACGTTGCGCCACTTCTTTTTGAAACATACCAATTGTCACTTCAATATCATCTTTCCAATCCAGTATTTTAAAAAGTATTTGAGAAGATATATTGTATGGAAAATTGCCTATTACTGTAAATTTCCCGTTAAATGGTTTGTCAATATCCAGTATACTCTTGTGAATAATTTTTCCTTGCAGGAATGGATAAGTATTTTCAAGAAAGGTTACTTTTTCATGATCCAGTTCAACTGCTTTAAAATCAATAGCAGGTATATTAATAAGATGCCTGGTAAGCGCTCCTCCGCCAGGGCCAATTTCCAATAGTTGTGTAAAGGAGTTTTCTTTTAGTTCAGCAATGATTTTCAATACCATATTCTCATCCCGCAAAAAATGCTGCCCTAATGATTTTTTTAACGTATACATTGAGGCTTTAAAAGTACGAAATAGTGTATAAAAGGCTAAAAAGTGTACATTCGCTGCTCAATTTTTAATTATGTCAAACACAAATGACAAACCGGTAATAGGTATTACGTGCGGAGATGTAAACGGCATTGGCATTGAGCTAATCATAAAAACCTTTTCCGATGCCCGCATACTGGATATTTGCACACCGGTAATTTTCGCATCAAATAAAGTGATTAATTTTTACCGGAAAACTTTACCGGAAATAAATTTCAATTTTCAAAATCTCAAAGATATAGCGAGGCCTTACCCCAAGCAGATTAATATTTATAACTGCTGGGAAGAAGAAGTAAATATTACGCCCGGACAGCTTACAGATGTGGGTGGCAAGTATGCTGTAAAATCTTTACAAACTGCCGTTCAGGCTTTAAAAGCCGGCAATATTAACGGGTTGGTTACAGCACCTATTCATAAAAAAAATGTGCAATCGCCTGAATTTTCATTCAGTGGCCATACGCCTTATTTAAAAAGTTTTTTTGGGGTTGATGATGTATTAATGCTAATGTGTGCTGATAATATGAGAGTAGGATTGTTGTCTGAACATATTCCGGTAAAAGAAGTAGCGGCAGCCGTTACACGCCAGGCTATTTTGAAGAAGCTTGTGCTGATGAAAGAAAGCATGCAGAAAGATTTCGGTATAGACAAGCCAAAAATTGCTGTGCTGGGATTAAATCCACATGCAGGAGATGAAGGTTTGATTGGTAAAGAAGAAGAAGAACAGATAAAGCCTGCGGTAAAAGAAGCAAGGCAAAATAATATTTTAGCCTTTGGTCCCTATAGCGCCGATGCATTTTTTGCAAGAGGCAGTCATGAAAAATTTGATGCAGTTTTAGCCATGTACCACGACCAGGGATTAATACCTTTTAAATCGCTGGCTAAAGGAGAAGGCGTTAATTATACCGCCGGATTATCTGTAGTAAGAACATCGCCTGATCATGGAACTGCATTTGATATTGCCGGTAAAAACCGTGGTGATGAAGCATCATTAAGACAGGCGGTATATACTGCAATTGATATACTCGCTAAAAAATCAGCATATGCTGAAAACCGTTCTAATCCCATGAAGCGCATGTCGGATGTGGTTATCAGGAATGCAGAAGATGAAAATATTGAGGAGACGGCGGGTTAAAGAAATATTCTGAATTCTTTTCAAAAGAAATAAGTTATACTTCAAAAACTTTCCCTTCGGCAATAGCAAAAATCTTATCAGCAGCATTTCGATGTACATTAATCATACCAGTGAACTTGCTGAATGCTGGCAGTGTGCAACTTTTTTCCTCAAAATGAAAACAGGGAAAATGCAAGGCCTGCCTTGCAATACCTCCAATACGAATACCCGGATGAACATGTCCGCAAAAAAAATATTTACCAGGTTCGGCTATATCAATATCCGCAGCATCATGTAAAAAAGCAAAATCCTTAATGGGCAATTGCCTTTTATGTACTTTTATAGAGGCTTTACTATACCATTTTTCATTCAAAATATCATGATTGCCTTTTACAAGATGCACTTCTATCGCAGACAAATCATTCCGCCATTTTTCAAACAACTCATGTTCAATATTTGCTTTGCTGTGAAACATATCGCCCACAACAATTAACTGCAATGGTTTAAAAAATTGTATCAATGCAATTAATCGTTGCAAATCTTCTTTGTAAACAGTTTGAGGCACACCAATACCGGCTTTCCTGAAATGCCCGGTCTTTCCAAAATGAAGGTCGGCAAGAATAAGCGCTTTTTCTTCCTCCCAAAAAATTGCCCTGTGGCCGGAAAGCCATAGCGTTTGATTGTGTATGATATGTTTTATGGGGGGATGCATAGAGCTATCAGCTATCAGCGTTAAGTATGTCAGAATAAAACCTATAAGGTTTGCAGCGCCGCAATGCCGCCCGGCAAACCTTATAGGTTTCACAACCAAAGCACATAGCTGATAGCTCACACCTCATCATAAAAAATATTTTTCTGCTATAGCGATTGATTCAGGTTTGCCTACATCAACCAATATATCGTTTGAATGATTGTAACCGATAATGTGTTGCTCTTTACAAAGCCGCAGGTAAAGGTCAACCATTGAGAACTTTCCTGTTTCGGTAATTAATGGAAAAATGCTTTGTTCAATAATATGAATACCGCTGAATGCCATGGGTATATTTAAAGAAGATAATACGGCTATCCTTTCTTCGCCTGTTTTATTATTCTGCCAGCCGCATAACAGGTGTTTTTCATTAAATAAAAAACACCTGGAAGAAGAACGATTGGTTACGGCAAGCGTTGCCAACGGATTATGCGTTAAATGATGCTGAAGCATTGCTGCAATATTCAAATCAGTTAATATATCCGCATTCATAATAAGAAATCGCTTTGCATTTTGTAACATCGGTTCAGCATATTTTAATCCACCACCGGTTTCAAGCGCCTCTTCTTTTTCGTGAGATACTTTTATAGCACAACCGAAGTTGTTATTTTTCTCAAGAAACGCTATAACCTGGTCAGCAAAATGATGCACATTAATTACCAGGTTATTAATACCAAAACTGTTGAGATACTCAATATTGCGCTGCAACAGTGGTTTACCATTTACCAGTGCCAGTGCTTTAGGGTGATGGTCTGTCCAGGGTTTAAGCCGGGTGCCTAAACCGGCAGCAAATATCATTGCAGTATTCAGCTCTGCTGTAACCATTTTTTTTTGATGATTATCCATTCACCCAATTTTTAGTTTCTTGTTCCAAATGATGCAGCTCAACCTTAACACCAAATTTTTCTTTAAGATGCGCTGCAAGATTATCCGCAGCAAATACGCTTCGGTGTTGTCCGCCGGTACAGCCAAAATTTACAGACAGGCTTTTGAAACCCCGTTTTATATAATCAGCAACAGATATATCCACTATACCAAAAACATATTGCAGAAAAGAAGGCATTTCGCTTTTATGCAATAAAAATTCCTGTACTTCCTTATCACGACCGGTAAGTTTTTTATATTCCTCAAATCTGCCGGGGTTAAAAATACCCCTGCAATCAAATACAAAGCCACCGCCGTTTTCGCTCTTATCTTCAGGTATGCCTTTACGATAGGAAAAGCTATTGACATGCACCGTTAAAGGGCAATCAGCGCCGGCCGTCGGAGTTTCATATCTTTTAATAATTTCATCATCCACAATTTCCCATAATACTTTTTGTAACTCAGGTAAACGGATGGGGATTTTTTTGTTTTGCAAAAACCATTTCAATTGTTTTAATCCCGAAGGTATGCTGGTTATGAAAGTTTGCTTTCTTTCAAAAAGCCCGCGGAAACCATATGCGCCTAATGTTTGCAACATGCGTATTAATACAAAACCATCATAACTATCTAAAAAATCCTGCCTGTTTAATTTTCCATTCAGCAATTCGTTTACTTCATCAAAATAAAAATTAACCAGTTCATCTTTCCATTGATGTGGCAATGCAGCACGCGACTGCCATAACATTGAGGCAACATCGTATTGTAATGCTCCCTGCATGCCTCCCTGGTAATCTATAAAATATACCTCTTCATTTTTTACCATCACATTTCTGCTCTGGCAATCACGATGCATAAAATATTTGGCATCTTCCTGCATCAGGTAGCTGCTCAGAATTTCAAAATCGTTCAGCAATAAATTTTTATCATACGGAAGATCAAGGGCACGGATAAAATAATAGAGAAAATATAACAGGTCTGAATAGATTGCCTGTTTATCAAAAGATCTTGTAGCAATGCAATTGCTGTAATCCAATCCTCTACCTCCCTGTATCTGCAGTTTAGCAAGCTGCACAAAAGATTTTTTATACAATGCTTTCACCCGGTCTGAAAATCCTTCTTTACGAAGTATATCAAACAAAGACATATCGCCAAAATCAGTTTGTATATACACGGCTTTGCCGGCGTCTGCAAAAAGTATTTCCGGCACAGCAAGACTGCTTTTATAAAAATGTTTTGAAAATTCTATAAAGGCATTATTCTCTACAATATTATTGGGGTTATAAGTAATAATATAAGAACCATCATCTGCCTTAGCACGAAAATACTGGCGGTTACTGCCTGCCTGCCTTAATGTATATATCTCTTTCAACTTCTCCTTACCCCAACTTTCAAAAAAAGCGGTTACTTCACCAACTACATCAGCCATAATAGAATTTTAGTGCGCAAAGATAGGGAGAGAAAGGAATAAGGTTGAAGGTAAAGGGCAGACGGCGAATGAATAAAACGTAAAAAGAAAAGGTGTAAGCCATAAGGAGCAGGCAATAACTTTCGCCTTGCACCCTATGCCTTACACCTTACACCTACACCCTACACCTACACCTCATGCGCTCCACACTTAGTAACCATCATTCTGTTTCACATTGCCCAAACTTCTGTCAATCTGGGTTTGAGGTATCGGAAAATAGTTATTGTAAGCATTAACAACAATATTACCGTAAGCAGGCAGATAAGTTGATTCAAAAGCAGAATAACTTTCTTTAACCTGCTTCAAAATTCCCCAACGTACAAGATCATAAAATCTATGTCCCTCCAAAGCTAATTCCAGCCTGCGCTCAAACTGAACTGCCTTTAATGCATATGCTTCATCCGGGAACGATGGATATTGACCAATTTGATAACTAGCAGCATCTGTGCCATCAGCTGCTTGTTTATGGGTAAGCTTAGATGCTCTTTCACGAACCTTATTTACCAGTTTCCTTGCCTCATCAAGATCCCCTGCGTCTATATAGCATTCTGCTGCCATCAAATACACATCAGCGAGACGGATAATATTTACATTCAATCCGGTAACATATTCAGAACCTGCTAATGTTTGTGTGCCGAAAGCAGATTTATTGATAGTGTGTTTTTGTGCGAGAAAAGGTCCGCTAAATGCCGGATCTCTGATCCAACCATCCCCGGGCATAACTCCCCAATCTCTGAACTTAACGCCTCTCCTGGCTACTGTATAATCGATACGCGGATCGAATTTGATGCTTTTATCAAGTACATAACTTGATTTATCACCAGGAGATTGTAAATCGGAGGTATAAGGATTTGTTCTATAGGAATTATCCAGCATAGGCAAACCATTCGCATCAACTTTAAATGCATTTACAAGATCAATAGTAGGTTGATAAAAACCACAGCAGGTTACAGGGGCACTTCCATAAAAACCGCCCAGCATATCACCTACGTTAGCATTATCACTAACAGACCCGCTTATAGCATGCTGAACCTGAAACACTGCTTCCGGACCATTTTCAGTTTCTGTTTGAAAGTTATTTTCAAATGGCATACTTACAAGATCACCTGAAGCAGTCATTACAGACTGAAACAAAGGAAGTGCTTCTGAATGCTTATTCTCATATAGCAATACCTTACCTAAGTACGCTTGTGCTATTTTTTTATTGATTCTGCCTACTTCTCCCTTAGGTTTAGCATCCGGGAGGCTTGCTACCGCAAATTCAAGATCAGCCTGAATTTGTGGATATATATCTGTATCGTTAGGTTTTACTCCGGCATCCGAAGTAGAGGTTGTTTCATCAACATAAGGAACCTTTACAAAAACCCTTCTTAACAGGAAATAATAATGTGCTCTCAGAAATCTTGCCTCTGCCTGTATTTCTTTGGCTCTGTTATCATCAAATTTTGCACCATCTCCATCTTGCAGAGTAGCTAAAGCCTTTAATACACTATTGCAGCTCAATACTCCTTCATAACATCTTGTCCAGAGTGTTTCCAACTGATCATTAGTACTGGTTGGAACCATTTTTTCCAGATCTGTCATGGTTGTAATATCAGTGGCGGTACTGCCTTTATGTGCATTGTCAGCCGTTACCTCACCTAACAGCCATTGGCTCGGAGCAGAAACATAGTTGCCCCAGGTACCGCTTCTGTTTCCATTTAACATGCCATATGCGCCTATCAATATTTGTTCAACACCATCAGTAGAATTCAATTGACTTCCCGTCAACTGACCCTGAGGTGATAGCTCAAGAAAGCTTTGTTTACAAGAGGATAATCCTGCTAAGGACACCGCTATTGCTACTGTAAAAATTTTAAACTTATTCATATTTGAAATGCTTTTAGTATTAATAATACCTTCTGATCATTATTAAAATGTAACAGATAAACCAACCAGATACTGCCTTGAAACAGGATAAATACCACTATCCACGCCAGGAGCTGAGAAGGTACTGCTTAACTGGCTTACTTCAGGATCCATACCAGTATATTTTGTAAGTGTAAACAGGTTTGTTGCACTTACATAAGCCCGCAAACTTTTGATGTAATTACCCAATACTTTTTCACCAAATGTATATCCAATCTGGAGGTTTCTCATTCTGAAAAAGCTACCATTTACTACATAGTATGAACTGGAGTTCATTTCAAAAGCGGCACGGTTAGCATAGGGTGAAGGAATTTTGCTGTCTTTATTGGTCGGGCTCCATGCATCCAATAATCTTGTTGAAATTGCACCGCCAAACAAACCAAAATCAGTGAACTGGCGGGTTACTTCGTACAAGTCATTACCCTGAGAACCATTAAAGAACATTACCACATCAAAGTTTTTAAACGTTGCGTTCAGGCTGAAAGAGTAGATAAAGTCAGGATGCGGGCTTCCGATAATAGTACGATCAAAAGCATCGATCTTTCCATCTGGTTTACCATCAGCGCCTGAAACATCAGCGTATTTTGGACCGCCGATCCTTGCGCCGGTATAACCTGAAGCGAGCTCAGATGCATCCTGGTAAATCCCAATCATTTTGTATCCATAAAAAGCACCAAATGGTTGCCCGGGCTTTAATATAGATACAGTCAAATTTCTATAGCCCAGGTATGGTTGTTCGGGAACTGAGGGAGCGAGATAAGTAACTTCATTAATATTTTTTGAGAAGTTAACACCAAAATCAAAAGTGAAATTATTGGCATTTGGTTTATTGTAATGATAGTTCAGGGTTAACTCAACACCTTTGTTATTCATGGTACCAACGTTTATAAAAGGTGCACTACCTTGTCCAACAGCTGCTGATGGTTGAGGTACCGGGTAAAGCATATCTTTAGTATCACGGTTATACCATTCAAAGCTACCATCAATTGAGTTGTTAAACAGGCTGAAATCTAATCCGATATTTAATGAACTTAACTCTTCCCATTTAATAGCAGGGTTATCATAGTTACTCTGCCATACACCAGATACCAAAGAACCGGTAATTGGATAGTATGAAGCAGCCTGTGAAGAGCTATAGCGTGGCAGGTAGTTAAATGCCGGTATACGCTGGTTACCAGTAACGCCATAACCAACTCTTAATTTCAAATCATTGATCCAGCTTACGCTCTCCATAAAGTTCTCACCGGAAATACGCCAGGCAGCGCCTACAGCCGGGAAGGTTCCATATTTATGTTCAGGTCCAAAATTAGAAGAACCATCTCTTCTCAGCGTTCCTGTCAGTATGTACTTGCTGTCAAAGTTATATTCAACTTTTCCAAACAATGAATATAATGAGCTCAAAGATCCATTACTGCTATTGCTGATATTGGAAGAACCTGCATCCAGGTAATAGTAATCAAGATTACCAAGAATAAAGAAATCATTTCTGCCGCCAGACAAAAAGCGATATTTTGTTTTGATCGCTTCGGTACCTGCTAATAAATTGATTGCGTGCTTACCGAAAGATCTTTTATAATTCAATGTATTCGTCCATGTCCAGTCATTATTGAGACCATAGGTTTCACTCATTGAGTTGCTGGTGATGCTACCTTCTGAATGCTCCGGATTGGGATAGCTTGCACTGAAAGAATTCCAGTTTTCATAACGCAAGCCGAAACTTGTTCTGAATACTAAACCTTTAATGATATCTGCTTCCGCATACACATTACCCAGTAAAGTATTACTCATTATATAGTTGTCTTTTGCTCTATACAAAATGGCCATAGGGTTTTGTGCATTGCCTAACTTATCGCCTCTTGTTCCTGCAAAATTTCCTCCTTCATCGTATACAGGAATAATAGTTTGAATTCTGTATGCAAATCCAAGCGCAGAACCTTCACCCTGGTAATCACCCGAAGTATTTACGTTAACACCAACCCCATTTGAACGGGTCCTGGCAAACTGAAAGTTTTCTCCAATCCTCACTTTATTATCAAACATAGAAAAGTTGGTGTTTGCCCGGAATGTATACCGCTCAAAACCCGTATACTTAACAGTACCCTGCTGATTCATATAACTGCCGGAAACAGCATAGTTTGATGACTGACCCCCTCCGCTCACACTCAGCATATAATTTTGCATTGGCGCAGTAGTAGTAATTTCCCTGAACCAGTCTGTACCCTGCTGGTTAGCTTTGGTGATCTGGTAAAATTTAGATGCATCACGGGTATAATTATACTTGCTCATGTCAGCATCCGCGGTAGTAACATCATGGCCGGTTTTTGTACCTGCCAATAAATACTCAGGTAAAACAGGCGTTGAACCCGTGCCATAGTTTGTACCTGTTGTACTTCCTTTACCAGGCGCCTGGGCAGGGTCATTTAAATTATTAAATGATGCATATACATAGTCGGCAAACTGTGATGGGTTCATCATTTTCGGGAATGTTTCCCTGCGCGGAACCTGTGTACCTACATACGTATCGAATGTTACCCGTGGAGGAGCACCATTTTTACCCTTTTTAGTAGTAATGATCACAACACCGTTATTAGCTCTCGCTCCGTATATTGAAGCAGAAGAAGCATCTTTTAACACCTGCATGCTCTCAATATCATTCTGGTTCAGCCAGCTCAGCTTGCCTTCAAAAGGCACCCCGTCAATAACAAAAAGCGGATCGTTGTTATTAATGGTACTAAAGCCACGAATCCTGATCTGTGGAGTAGAGCCCGGCGCACCATCATTGATGATATGTACACCGGTTGCTTTTCCCTGCAATGCCTCAACGGGGCTTGCTACAGGTTGTGCTTTCATCTGAGATACATCCACAACAGACACAGCTCCGGTCAGGTCTTTTTTCTTTTGAGTGGTGTAACCTGTTACTACCACTTCTTCAAGAGAACCTTGTTTTTCTTTTAATCCAACGCTTATCATATCTCTTCCTTCGGCAGAGATCTCAATAGGATCAAACCCAACGGAAGTAATAATAAGTACGGATTTTTCATTGGGCACTGTGATGGTAAAAGCACCTTCAGCATCGGATACAGTACCGACAGTTGAACCCTTAATGTTGATAGTAGCACCCTGTACAGGTTGGCCACTTATACTGTTGGTTACTTTACCGGAGATTTTTTTTCCCTGCGCAAACAGGAAATTTCCCGAAAGCAGCATGCATAATAATAAGGCTATGCCTTTTGCATGTTTTAGTTTTGCAAGCATGGTTTAATTGATTTAAATGATTAAAATAGACCTATGTCATTCTGAT
Organism: Chitinophagaceae bacterium; assembly: GCA_020847395.1. Lineage (GTDB taxonomy): Bacteria > Bacteroidota > Bacteroidia > Chitinophagales > Chitinophagaceae > Agriterribacter. Next base: position 9,579 of record JADLCD010000041.1, on the reverse strand, counting down.
TAAGAAATATTATGCAGTTGGCATTAACACCAGAGAATGTGTAAGCCTGAAAAAAAATGTTTTAAATTTTGGGAAACAACCGTTGCCGATAGGATTTACAGTTACCCGTAGGCGAAGAATATCTGTTGATTTTGTTTGCTGACAACCCTGTAGCAATGGTTGCTGTTATTAAGCAGTATAAGGTTTTAGATAACATATTTTCTCATATTTGTTAAACAATCGATTGTGCAATATAACAAACTTTTAACTTTATACTCAAAAAATAAAATATTTTTTGAGTATTTATTGATACCACTACGCTCGCGCATGCACCAGTTTTGTACCTGGCTATGGCGTTGCTTTTCCAGGAAATAACCATCGAAATTTAAATAGTTGAACAACAATTTTAATGCACATGATCATCCTGCCAGGATATCCAGGTCTAAAGATTTTTTTTCAAAGTTCCTGTTGAGTATACGCCTGAGCCTGACCATACTTACCAATATATACACCTGGAAGATAGTGGTGAGCAGGTGTAACAGAACCGCTGCATAAAAAAAAGGACCAGCAGAAGAAGCTTCCTGCATTGTTAAACCGCTTATTGATTTTACATCATTAATATTATATGACAGTAACACAGAAAGCATAAAAAAATTCAGTATAAAAAGCCGGTTAAAAGCAGATTTCTGGCCTATGGAAAGCGGGAGATCAGGATGATTTTTATAAATGATCTGCAACACAAATGATACCAGGTAAACAGCCAGGCAAAATGCCGCAAAACTGGCATAGCTGTGCCATCCCGGGGCATCGAATATATATACAAAACTGCTTACTGCCATATATCCGCATAAAGCAAACTGTACAATACAAATCAGCCTGAGCAATGAAATATTCATACAACTAAATATAATAAAGCTTAGGCAAATTTTAAATAGAAGGTGCATGAATAACAGGACTTACCTGTTACTTTTTTAAGGATTAAAAATTTTGCAGCAATATTCCCTGTTCACTTACGCGTAGAAAGGGTGAGAGGGAAACTCAATACTTATGGCTTTTTAGTGCATCAAAAAAGCTTTCAATTATATTTGGTAGTGTTTAAGAAAGTGGCAATAATTTTTTTTATGCCTGTTCAATAGTAGATCCTTCTTTCTATCTTCGCCACTTATCCACCACATATGCAACCAAAGGCGAAATTATTTTCAGGCACCGGCTCCCGTTATCTGGCAGAAAAAATTGCACAAAGATTTGGTGAGCCTTTGGGAAAAGTAAGTATACAGCGCTTCAGCGATGGTGAAATTCAGCCCACTTTCCTGGAAAGTATAAGGGGCGATTATGTTTTCCTGATACAGAGTACCTTTTCGCCTGCAGATAATATTATGGAATTATTGCTTATGATAGATGCCGCACGCCGCGCTTCGGCATATAAAATAATAGCAGTATTACCATATTATGGATATGCCCGCCAGGATAGAAAAGATAAACCACGCGTTGCCATAGGCAGTAAGCTGGTAGCCAACCTGTTAACCGCTGCCGGCGCAAACAGGGTGATTACTATGGACTTGCATGCCCCCCAGATACAGGGCTATTTCGATATTCCGGTAGACCATTTGGATAGTTCAGCTATTTTCATTCCGTATATTGAGCAACTTAACCTCGAAAACCTTACCTTTGCCGCCCCCGACGTGGGAAGTGCGAACAGGATACGTGAAATTGCCAGTTATTTTAATGCAGAAATGGTGATTTGCGATAAGCATCGTAAGAGGGCAAATGAAATTTCGAGCATGGTGGTAATAGGCGATGTAACAGACAGGAATGTAGTTCTTATTGATGATATATGCGATACCGGTGGAACCCTCGCAAAAGCTGCAGGGTTGCTTAAAGAAAAAGGCGCAACAAGTGTAAGGGCATTATGTACGCATCCTGTTTTAAGCGGTAATGCGTATGCAAATATTGAAAACAGTGTGCTGGAAGAAATGGTGGTTTGCGATACACTTCCGCTGAGGCAGCATTCAGATAAGATTAAAGTGCTGAGCGTTGCTGATTTGTTTGCGGTAGCCATAAAAAATGCATATCACAACCAAAGTATAACAAGCTTGTTTATACACAGTCAGCGCAGGAACAAGTAAAATTTAAATTTGAAATAAACATGAAGACAATTACAATCGAAGGACAACTGAGGACCGGAACCGGGAAGAAAGCCACCCGCCAGCTCCGCTCTCAGGGATTGGTGCCTGGTGTAATTTATGGCGGTACGAAAGAGCTGAATTTTCAGGCTCCCGTATTGGCTTTTAAATCGTTAGTATATACACCGGAGTTTCAGCTTGCAAACATTACAGTTGATGGTCAGGCGTATAATTGTATATTAAAAGATATACAGTTCGACACGGTTTCCAATGCACTCAGCCACGTAGATTTTTTACAGTTGATTGATGACAGGCAGGTAATAGCTGATATTCCTTTAAAATTTACAGGGGCTGCTGCCGGGGTAAAAGCTGGTGGTAAGTTAGTAACCAAAATGAAATCATTAAAGGTGAAAACATACCCTAAGTATTTAAAAGAAAATATTGAGGTAGATTTAACCAACCTGGAAGTAAATGGTAATATAAGGGTTGAAGATGTGGTGGCAGAAAATTATGAAGTATTAAACTCTCCCCGTATTCCTATTGCTTCAGTAGTTATGACGCGCCAGTTGAAACAGGAAGAGTCTACAGCGGCTCCGGCAGCTAAAGGTGCACCGGCTCCTGCAAAAGCAGCTCCGGCGGCTAAAAAATAAGGCAAACCTCATTCAATACCATACCCAATCCTTTTTGAGGATTGGGTTTTTTGTTACAACTATTTATTTATGTCCAGATTTTTGGTTGTTGGTTTGGGAAATCCCGGTTCAGAATACGCACATACAAGGCACAATATTGGCTTTGATGTGGTGAACAGTTTTGCGCAAAAACACAATACCTCTTTCAGGAGCGACCGCCTGGCCGATGTTGCAGAGGTAAAGTGGAAGGGGAAATATTTTATCTGCATAAAACCAACCACATATATGAATTTAAGCGGCAAAGCTTTTAAATACTGGTTGGATAAGGAAAAAATAGCGCTTGAAAACTCCCTGGTAATTGTAGATGAGCTTGCTTTACCACTTAGTAAACTGCGGTTACGCGGTAGCGGTAGTGCGGCAGGGCATAACGGACTGGCTGATATTGAGCAGGCATTGGGTACAGACAAGTATCCAAGGTTGAGATTTGGCATCGGGAATAATTTTCCTAAAGGAATGCAGGCTGATTTTGTGCTGGGAAAATGGTTTCCGGAGGAAAAGGAAATTGTAAAACAAAAAATAGAAAAAAGCGTTGAAGTAATTGAGAATGTATTTGTTATGGGGTTGGAGCGAATGATGAACCAGGTGAATATTATGGAATTTAAGCAGGCTGATGGTAAATAAGCGACATGACATTAGCTAAAAAAATAGTTTAATTGTATAAGATTCAATTTGTTTGCATTAAATTAGCGTCTCACTTATTATTAAAATCCCCATCCACCTTCCGTGATAAGACCGTGTCATCTTTTGGAAACTAATGTTCATAACCTCGGTATAAATTTATTTAAACCTTAGTGAACTCTTTTGAAGTATGAAAATATTCTGTATCGGCCGTAATTATGTAGATCATGCAAAGGAATTGGGAAATCAGGTGCCTTTAGAACCGGTTATTTTTATGAAGCCCAAAAGTGCATTGCTTCAACCACATACACCGTTTTATTATCCTGAATTTACCAACGAATTACACTCGGAAGTAGAGCTTGTATTACGTATCAGCAAAAATGGTAAATATATACAGGAAAAACACGCCTCCAAATATTACAATGGTCTTACTGTTGGTATTGATTTTACCGCCAGGGATATTCAAAATGAATTAAAAGAAAAAGGTTTACCCTGGGAAAAAGCAAAAGCCTGGGACAACTCAACCGTTATAGGCAAATGGGTTGATATCACTTCTGAAACCAAGAAAAATAATATCAACTTCTGCCTTTATAAAAATAAAGAACTTGTGCAGCAGGGCAACTCAGGTCAAATGATATTCAGCTTCGATTATATTGTTGCACATATCTCCAATTATTTTTCATTGAACATTGGCGACATCATTTTTACAGGCACCCCTGCAGGCGTTGGTGAATGTGTTGTTGGCGACAACCTGGAGGGTTTTATGGAAGATGAAAGCATGTTTGAGTTGTCGATAAAGTAGCTGAGGGCGATGAGCCATGAGCTTTCAGCCATGAGGAAAACCTTATAGGTTTTGTCTCGTTATACCATCAGTTTCATGTGTGCTTTATGCCTAAAACTTACAGTCCGTAATATTTTGATAGCTGATAGCTCAAAGCACATATAGCACATAGCCCACAGCTCACCGCTCACACCCAATAAAAAAAGCCGCTGATTAAGCGGCAATTTTATTCCGTAAATATAAGTGATGCACCTGTTATACCACTACATCTACCGGAACTGTATGCATGAGAACCCCTGTATTTCTATGTATGTTTAAATAAATATTCCCTGTATATCGTAAATTTTGGTTTTTTTTGTCTGTAGTTTTTACCGACTTGTAATCATATATCCGTCCTTCCGGATTTTGCTACCCCTGTTTGAAGCACTTTTTTGGAATAAATACTTTAGACTAAATGCAACATCCTGATCAGAAATATGTAACCGCATTGCTGCAGAACGATGCTACGGTACTGGAAGAGTTATACGAAAAGTTTTCGGGCAAAATAAAATGGATGATCCTGCAGAATAATGGTACCGAAACAGATGCCGCTGATATTTTTCAGGATGGATTGCTATCCATTTATAATAAGGCCAAAACAGGCGATTTTGTGCTAACCTGCCCCATGGAAGCTTTTTTGTACCTGATATGTAAAAATAAATGGCTTAATATATTAAATAAAAGGAAAACGCAGAAGGTAACAAATACCGATACTGAAGGATTTAATTATATAGGAGAGGATAACTTCAGGCTGGCGGAAGATTGTGTTTTACAACAGGAGCGCAGCAACCTGCTGGCTGAAAAGCTGGCGCTGCTGGGCGAAAGTTGCAAAAGCATTTTAAAGCTGAGCTGGAGTGGCATATCAATGGACGAAGTAGCAAAAAAACTAAATGTTACTTATGCCTACGCAAGGAAAAAGAAATCTGAGTGTATGGCCAAGTTGATAGCAATGGTTAAGGAATCTCCTGCATTTAATTCACTGAAATGGTAATCTTATGAACAACAGAATTGAGTTGATTGAAAACTACCTTGGCGGAAACCTGCCCCCCGAAGAAAGCATACTCTTTGAAAAAGAATTATTGGCGGATGAGGAGCTGAACAGCCTGTTCAATATGTATAGAACGATTGATACTGATATGAAGAATGCGGAAAAATACAAAGACCAGGAGCAGGCTCTGAAAAATACATTGCAACAATTAAATGCAAAGTATTTTAAAGCTGAAGCGCCGGTTGTTCAAATGCGAAAAAAAAATGATTTTATCCGGGTGGCTATGGCAGCTGCTGCAGGGCTGGTGTTGATTATCGCCGCTTATTTTGCTTTCTTTCAATCTTCAAACAATCCAACGCAACTGGCAGATAAATATGTGCAGCGTGAATTTACACATTTGAGTTTAACAATGGACGGCGTTCAGGATTCTTTGCAGATGGGAATGGCAGCTTACAATGATAAAGATTACCAGAAAGCATTGCAGATATTTGAGGGGCTTTATAAAAACCACCCTGACGATAATTATGTATTGAAGTATAAAGGGCTTGCATATTTGCTTACAAAAAATTACGACAAAGCGTTATCAGGTTTTGATGAGTTAGCTGCTAAAAAGCATTTGTTTAGCAACGATGGTTTGTTTTTAAAAGCAATTACATTGCTGCAAAGAAACCAGGCTGCTGATAAAGATGCCGCAAAACAAATACTTGAGCAGGTGGTAGCTGAAAAAGCCGAAGGAAACGCGATGGCTGAAGATTGGCTGAAAAAGTGGAAATAGTTCTTTCACGTCTATCGTTTGATGTTTGACGGGATGCATTAGAGGCAGAAGGCTGTTCGCTTCATGTTTATTATCTCACGTTTCACGTTTAACACAACACCAATATATCCCTTCCCTTGCAGAATGAAGTAGTTCCTGTTTTGTTATAAACAGGAATTTTATATTATTTAAACTCATCTTAAAAAAATAAAATTAACTTCTATGAGGGGTAGCAAACCTGGTTTTTTTGTAGCGCATAAACTGAAATACATTCTTCTTCTTTTTATTGTTGCTATTTGTGGTTGTGAAGGTTGTTTTAAACAAACAAAAACTCCTCCTGATTGGACAACATATCTTTCTGATCAAAAAGGAACAGTATTATCTCCCACACCCGAAAAGCAATTGATTGTATTTATTAAGCCTGGCACAAGCAGGGAAGCCTTCAATACATTTCTTGATACAGGAATTGTAAAGCATAAAGATTCGGCGTTAAAAATCATTTCTGTTTGCGGTAGTTGCGATTCTACATTACTTATGCTGGAAGGAAGTGGAGTAGAGGCGTTTATTAATGGGGAAGTGGCAAAGGGAGGAAGTAGCAGTAAAACAAAAGCTATCTTGTCTGGTGAGAATAATTTTTTATACTTTACTACAAACAAGCGTATAAGTTTTGACGTACTACCCAAAGATTTCACCGGTAATAAGGAATACTCTAATTATTCCTATCAGGATTCCATAACACTGGCAGTATTTGATACGGGTATTAAACCCGAATTATTTCAAGGCTATATGGCAAGTAATATAACGGATGCATGTATTCCAGGCGCTACTAATGGATGGAATTTTTTTTCATGGACTAATAATTGGAAGGATGACAATATAGGATTGCATGGCACAATAGTTTCAAGATTTATTATTGACGAAGTGGAGCAATACAAAAAAACAAAAGTGAATATATTGCCGGTAAAGATATTTAATGAAGAAGGCCTTGCCGATTTATATACCATTTTGTGTGGGTTTGCATACGCAAGTCACAGCGGTGCAGATATGATAAATGCGAGTTTTGGTTTTTATGAGTCTAAAAACAAATTCAGACAGGGAGATCCGATAAGCGATACCACAACTTCAGCATTACTCAAAAATTTCGTCTCTTCTTATCTTACTCAAAAAAATATTTTATTGATTTGTGCTGCAGGAAATAAATCTGACGATGATAGCACTATCAGGAACTTGGATGAAATCAATTTCTTTCCTGCGTCTTTGGCTGCATCTTTACCCAATATAATACCTGTAACAACTGTTGGCAACCCGGGAAATGGGAGAATGGTTAGTCCGAATCAAAATTTTTCTGCGTCGGTTGTTCAACTTGGTGTTGATGCAGATCATATTGACTCCAGCCACTTTGGCTTTATTAATCCTATCAATCCTGGTAGTAATTTCACAATAGCAGGTTCTTCTTTTGCAGCACCGATTGCCGCCGGTAAAATGGCTGCTTACTTCTCAGTTTATAAAGAATTTCTAAAACGACCTGACACTACTATCACAGCTTCCATTAGAGACAGTATATTCAACAGGCTTTTCAGTATTCCGGCAAATGCTTTTCTTCAAACTGACCCTGCACTATTGAAAAGTATCTGTGGTGGAAAAGTAATATTAAGAGGAAATGAGGTAGCGGCAAAAATTAAAGGGCGCAAGTTTATCCGCGGTTTTGAGGATAGAGGATTAAGAATCATAAGGAGATAACTTTAACAGGTTTTCTTATGAAGACGCTATATACATACCGAAACCTGCTTCTGCTTAAATGCTGCTCAATATTCTTTTTGTATTCCATTTCTAACAAGACTTTTGCGCAGGAAAAATCTTCATTAACTATTTGGAATAAGATTATTTCAATAGAAAATGATGAACAACTGTCTGTTGCAGAAAAACTATTTAGTTGTGAAAAATTAAAAGAGTCTTTTGATAATAATCACCTCCCGGCAGACTCTGTATACGCAAGATTATTACACCGCATTGCTGCCCTTCAATTTCAGTTGAATCAAATGATTGCGACACAGGAAGTAATTGATAATACTATGAGGGCTATTCAGATAAACAATTCAGGCAACAAGAATAGTAGTCCATATTACGCCATCAATAGCTATGTAAATCTTGCAACATATTATGAAACCCTTAAATTCTATAAAAAGGCTTATACTTATTATGACAGTGCCATTATAAATAATGACAATAAAAAATTGTCTAATCCGATGGGAGATCTTTGCTATATAAACAAAGTACTGATAGACTTTCGGTTAGGGGATTATCAAAAATGTATAGAAGATTGTACAAAAGGGATTTTTATTGCCGAAAAATCATTAAGATTAAATATGCTCGCAGCACTCTATAATCAAAGAGCGCAATCTTATCTTTATTTACACAAAACAAATCTTGTATATCCTGACATTGATTCAGCCAGAAAGTATGCTACAATACTTAAAAATAATTATGAACTGGCTACGGAAGCTAAAACAAGAGCATTGCTGAAAGCAGAACTTCAACAATACAATAACGCAGTAATATCATTTTCCAAATCACTTAAATATAGAATTGCTGATGGAGATTTAGCACAGATTGCTGATGATTATACTGATATAGGAAATTTTTATTTGAAAAGAAAAGAGTATAATAAAGCTATTGAGAATTATAATAAAACAATACTATATGCAGAAAATGCTAACGATGCAGAACGCATGTGTAAAGGATATACAAATCTTGGAGAAGTTTTTTTCCAGAAGGGTTCTGCTACCGATTATGAAATGAGTGAAAAATTTTATGCAAGGGCACTGGAAATATTTGGCATACATGAAAAATCAGTTTTTGAAAATCCATCATTACAAAAATTAGGAGCTATCACAAATACAGATTTGCTTTTAGCACTACTTGGTAACAAAACAGAATTACTTCTCAATTTATATAATTCAAATTCGAAGAAAGAATATCTGAATGCATGTATTAATACCGGGTTGTTAATGGATTCTGCTATCACACTCGCAAGACATGAACAAACCGGTGAGAATAGTAAACTCTACTGGAGAAACAAAACAAGAACTTTTTTTTCAGATATACTCGAGGCATGTTACCTGGCTAATGATATTCCACATGCTTTCTATTTTATGGAGAAGAGTCGCGCTGTTTTATTGAATGATAAATTAAATGAAGCAGCAGCATCTATTCGTCTTCCTGAAGAAGAGAACTTAAAAGAGCAGCAATTTAAATTCAGGCTTGTAGAAGCGAAAATGCAGATGAATAATACTGACATCCGGAACACTGATTATAGCCGGCGCCAGTTGAAATTTTTGCAGGTTAAAGATGAATTTGAACGGTATATAAAAACACTGGAACAAAAGTATCCTGAATACTATAAATATAAGTATGATGATGATATTCCTGCGCTGCACACATTACAGGAAAAATTGGCTAAAAATGATGAAACCTTTATTCACTACTTTATTGAGGATACTGTGTTATACACGCTTACAATAACCGCTGCAGGAGCAAAGCTTACAAAGCCTGCTCCACAGCAATTTCATGAAGCCGATTTAAAATCACTGATGAACATGTGTTCTGAT
>JADLCD010000040.1 GCA_020847395.1 Chitinophagaceae bacterium | reverse complement strand
TTCAGGATATTAGGTGAGCGATATCGCAACAGAAGAAAGCGGTTCGGCTTAAGAGTAAACTTAATTGCCGGTATTTACAATTATGAGTTATATAGCTTTTTCGATTAATGCAAGAGGTCTAATGTTTGTCGTAATGACCGCCCTAAGTTGTCGTTTTTGCACTACGCAAAATCCTATAATGAATTGCATTTTTGTATTGTCAATAAAATTCAAACTAAAATATAAACGATATCATGAAAAATTTATTCAAAACAGATAATTCACTCAAATCAATTCTGCTAATTGCAATTAGTATAATTTATTTAGTATCTCAATCATACGGACAACCAAACAGGCCCGCCGACAGCGGCTATGCACCTGTCAACGGCATCAAAGTTTACTACGAAATATATGGCGAGGGTAAGCCTATCATTTTACTGCATGGTGCTTTTTGGACTATTAACATGAATTGGGGGCAGCTAATACCAGAACTATCAAAAAACAGGAAAGTTATTGCCATTGAAATGCAGGGACATGGACATACACCTTATTCTGATAGAAAATTAGCGATTAAAACTTTAGCAAGTGATGTGGAAGGAGTAATGGATTACCTGAAAATAGACAGTGCTGATGTAGCAGGATTTAGCATGGGCGGCTCCGTCGCTTACCAGTTTGCTGTACAAAGCCCTAAACGGTTAAAAAAATTAGTAATCATTTCCTCTACATATAAAACAAACGGCTGGCTACCAGTAGTAAACAGTGGGTTTAAAAATTTTAAGCCTGATTTTTTTGATAACACACCTGTCAAAACTGAATACGATGCTGTAGCACCTGATAAAACTAATTGGAAAAAATTTATATCACAAATGGTTGCTTTTGCCGGAGTATCATTCAATATTGGCGATTCAAATATTGCGAAAATTGCTTCACCGGTCTTAATTATATCTGGCGATAATGATGGATTGGATAAAATTGAGTTGATGAAAACTTATCAATTACTTGGAGGTGGTGTATCTGCTGATTTAGCACCAATGCCAAAATCGCAATTGGCTATTGTTCCTTCGCAAGGGCATGTAAGCCTGATGATGCAAACAGCAACAATTTTGAACTATATAAACAGCTTTTTAAAATAGGCATCAGGATTGCTTTTAAAATTTATTTTAATCAAAAAAATATAATACAATGAGAAAAATAACTGTACTGTCAATGATTTCTTTGGATGGTGTTATGCAGGCACCCGGCGGGCCGGGGGAAGACACATCGGGCGGTTTCAAATATGGAGGCTGGACAGCATCTTACGGTGATGAGGATTTTGGTAAAATTATGGCAGAAGAGATGAAACCGGCAGATTACATTTTAGGCAGAAAAACATTTGAGATTTTTGAATCTTATTGGCCGCAACATGCCGGGTTTTGGCCAGGTATCAATGACGGTACTAAATATATTCTATCGCAGACTATTAAAAATTCAGATTGGAAAAATACCGTTTTCATTAAAGGTTTAACGGATATTGAAAAGCTGAAAAATTCAGAAGGCGCGGACATTCAGGTTTGGGGCAGTAGCAAACTAATTCAACTGTTGCTAAAGCATGATTTGGTGGATGAACTCCGGCTCAAAATTTATCCGTTGACACTTGGCGAAGGAAAGAAACTTTTTGACAACGGCGCAATTCCGGCAGCGTTTATATTAACAGAAAGCCATGTTACCTCAAAAGGAGTTATTATAACTAATTATAAACGGGCTGGAGAGATTGTAACAGGCAATGTTGGGCCTTGAGAAAAAAGAGTTGTTTCACCAGAGAATTATATTGAGACAATAGCTTCACAACAAAAAGCACGAACCGCTAACCGGCGGGTTGGCTATATGGCGGGGTGACGAATATATGCTCACCATTTTGTTCGCTAATCGGCTTTAGTTTCAGCCGACGAACAACGCCAGATAATAGAATTAACAATGAACTTTGTAACTTTATTCAGCAGCGGTTGCGGGCTGACGATTTTCAAATACCGCCATATCGCAAAGGTGTACCGTTGTAAGCAATTAATTCGGGTAGCTTAAAATATTAATAATGAAACACATGGACAAACTACTTTTTACAGTTACTTTTTCACTTTTAGTAATAATAAATGCTAATGCTCAAACAACAAAAACAACAGGTTCAACAGTAGGCTCAAACAAGGCGACACCTGTTTCAAAGGCTGATTTAGGAGTTTTTCCCTATTTTAAAACATTGCCGAATTTCAAGCCTTTAAATTCAAGTGACTCAATTACAGTTGAGCAAAACGAAGTTTATTTTTATGACGGTAAAAAAATTTTTTCAGTTATAGGGCAAGTTTCTATTCAAATATTAAATGTAGTTGACAGAGAAAAAAAACTTCCATCTGAATTTCAAATCATTCAAGAGTTTGACAAAGTTGTTTCTACGTTAGGTGGCGAAAAAATTTATGCCGGAAAATTGCCTGAAGACCAGTTGAAAAAAATATCAAATTATGACTTTGTTAGTTTAGGTTCTAAACACCAGGTTGCCCCGAGTGCTTACTACGGGGTTGTAGAATATGTGATAAAAACACCTGACAAAGAGGTTTGGATTCAATTAGTGCCTGCTACCATCGGTTCTGGTTTTTATAACCTGCTCGTTGTTGAGAAGCAAACACAATTGCTTACAACCAATATAAACAAGGAAAATAGCATTTTAAAAGAAATAGAAACTAAAGGAAAAACAATTACGAATTTATTTTTTGAATTAGATAACGCTACTTTACTAACCGAATCAAAAGACGAAATATTAAATATTGTCGGTATTTTCCAGGCACACCCAGATTGGAAATTAAAAATAGAGATACATAGTGCCCCTATTGGTAAGCCTGACTATACTTTGGCATTAACAGAGAAAAGAGCAGCAGCAATAAAAAATGAACTTGTTACTTTAGGTATAAAACCAAGTTTAATTGACATTAAAGGGTTGGGCGACACCAAACCATTAGTAAGCAACGATACAGAAAAGGGGCGACAATCAAATACAAGGGTTGAAATTAATAAATTTTAACTGCCTGCAACATCAGCAAAAGCAGGGCAGACAGAAGTAATTGAGCATTTGTATTTCTGTCAACATTTGTGCTATATTTTTGCCGACGTTTTTCAAAGTCCTGCCTTCGCCAATCTGTAAACCGTTGTGTACTATTTTTTGTAGCATCTTTCTCTTTAAAAAGTGACTGAATGAAAACCTTTATATTGACACTGCATTTCGGGCTTTTGTTAACTTCCTGTGGCCATGAACGAGACATCAAAAAACTTCCGCTTTATGACGGTGGAAATAGAGGCCTTGATGGCGGGTATCGCTGCTTAGAGGCTCACGGGTTTTATTGGATAGCAACAGAAAATAGCAGTAGTACAGCCTGGTTTTCACGCTTTGGGAAAAACTCACAATCCCTTTATCATTAAAATGGGGGAGAAAAAACAGGCGCATTCGCTGTTCGCCGCATCAAAAATATTGATACATTGAAATAAATATCAGTAATGGAAAATCTGGATGAAAAAATGTTAGCAGCAGCTTCAAATGGCGATTTAACCATTGTTGAAGAATTGGTTTTGAAAGGTGCAAATATCAACTACACCGACGCCTGGGGTAATTTTGCTGCGTTTTCTGCTGCTTGGGATGGCAATACAAAAGCATTGGATTTATTTTACAATTTAGGGGCAAAAATATCCTTTGAAAGTGCTAACCTGCTTTGTAATGCAGCCTACAACGGTAAGGTAGATTCAGTTAAATGGTTATTAGATAAAGGCGAGAATGCTAATTTTTCTTTTACAGATACCGGGGAAAACGCCTTGCATTATACAATTAGCAAGACAAGTGAAATGGGCGAAAGGGCAGAGATTGTAAAGATTTTAATAGCGGCAGGTACAGATGTTAATAAAAAAACTACAGCAGGTAAACCAACCCTTTGCTTTATGCGTGACGCCTACCTTAAAGGAGAATCGCCATTACACAGGGCTGCGGCATTTGGAAATGTGCCTATTATAAAAATGTTGTTGGAGGCTGGCGCTGATCCTTCTATGAAAGACTCAAATGGTGATACACCTATTTCGTGGGGAAGTTGGTACTTGAGAGAAGCTGATGTATTACGTATGCTAATTTATAAAGGAGTGGCTGGCATTCATTAATTTTCTACTGCTGACAACTTCATCAATTTAATTTTAAACGTTAAGGACAATAAATACAACACACAATATTGGTGCAAGCGGCTCGGGGCGTTGTTAGCATCATCATCAGCTCGCCATTCAGCCTCAGTTGCGGGCGTAACGTTTTTTATTCGGCTTTTGTAGTTATCTTCGGCTTTTGGTTTGCTACTGGTCTGACGTTCGGACGAAACGTTTATTGAGCGCCAGCACAGCAGCAAGCCCTACCGTTAGTGATAATTGTAAACAAACACCGTAAGCAAAAAATGGAAATATATAAAATAGCAATTTGGGCAATTTTATTTTTAGGCTTTGGACATTCTGTATTTGCATTTAAAAAATACAAGCAGGTATCAGCCGAAGCGCTTTGGTTTTTTTCAGCCTCATTAGGTTTAATATTTAACGGTTTCCTGAACTATATTAACCTGAATGTTTCTAACACCCTTATTTCTAATCTAACAATTGGTGCAAACGCTTTTCAAACTATATTTTTTATAGTTCTTGCCCTTTACATAAGAAAGACGACCATTTTTGGCGCATTAATCATCTCAATAATATTATTGGTTTTATCTGTAATACCTAAAATGTAATTTGCAAAAAATGACGATAAAGAAAATTCATTCGATTGCCCAGCCATCGCAAAGCCCCAAACCTTTACCAGCAACCCTATAAGACATAACCCGGCGGCTTAAACAAGATACCTAATACTGCACTTTACCATATTGGCACCGCAACATCTTACCCCTAATTTAAACTCCTGTACCCGTTAGGAGATTGACCTACTTTTTGTTTGAAAAAGCGGACAAAATGATTTGGGTATTTAAACCCTAACTCATATGCAATTTGGCTGATTGACTTATTATAATCAAATATTTTGACTTTGGCTTTCTCAATAATTTTATTATGTATAATGTGCTGTGCTGACTTGCCGGTTTCCATTTTAACCAAATCAGAAAAATAATTAGCTGAAAGGTTGAACTCTTTTGCACAATCACTTACGGTTGGAATTCCCTTATTTGAGTTGCTTTCATTTTCAAAATATTCATTTAAGTATGTTTCAAATTTTTCGACAATACCTCTATGAATGTAATCCCTTGTTTCAAATTGCCTTTCGTAAAATCTTGCACAATAATTCAGGAACAATTCAAGATGCGATACTATCAATTTTTTGCTAAACTTATCAATAGGCTGAGCCAATTCATGCTTTATCTTTTTAAAACAATCGAATACAATTTTTCTTTCTTTTTTAGACAAATGAACGGACTCACTCAATTCATAATTGAAAAAGGAGTACTCATAAATTATTTTTCCAAGCGAAGTGTTTTTTAATAAATCAGAATGGAAAAATAATCCATACCCTGAAGGCCCTTTTTCCCCAGGCTCTTCCCCTATCATTTCAATCACCTTACCAGGAGAAATAAACACTAAAGACCCCTCCTGAAAGTCATATGCTTTTCTCCCATAGTTTACTTTACAACTCCTTCCATCCTTTAGATAGATTGAATAAAAATCAAAACAAATTGCATCTACGTTACTATCTTCTTCAGATATTTTTGTTTTAGCGTAATCCACAATACTAATAAGTGGGTGTAAGGTTTCAATGCCGAATATTTTATCATGTTCAGCAATTGATTTCAAATGTTTGATCTTTACCATAACCTCTATTTACCATTCAAATTTAGTGGGTTTAACTAGGCGCATAGCCATCAATTTATCAAATCAGTGATTTTGGTACAACAATCAGTGATTTGTATATCACCGGTTCCATTCATTTATTCAATTTTTGCATATCAATAAAACTATACATCATGGAAAATGGAAATCGCCGTAATTTTTTAAAATCGGCTACTGCTGCCAGTGCTGCATTATTTTTATCCAATGCATTTGGCCAATCAAAGAAAACATCATCAGCAAACAAAACCAGAAACACACTTAACATGCCCCTGCTTACAAAGCAACGTGTATTGGGTTCGGAGAAAAATAAACTGGGAGTTTCTGCACTTGGACTTGGTTGCATGGGTATGAGCTATGAACGCAGTGAACATCCTGATAAAAAAAGCAATATAGCTTTAATTCAACAGGCATATGAACATGGTGTTACTTTTTTTGATACGGCAGAAATATATGGTCCTTATGTGAATGAAGAATTGGTTGGAGAAGCCATAGCAGGATTTAGAAACAAGGTTGTTATTGCATCAAAGTTTGGCATCACCTTCGATTCAAAAGGGCACATTCTTGGAACAAACAGTCGTCCTGAAAATATTAAAAAGGTTGCTGAAGAATCTTTAAAAAGACTTAACACAGACAGGATTGACATTTTCTATCAACACTTTTATGACCCGAATATTCCCCTGGAAGATGTTGCCGGTGCGGTGAAAGAATTGATTAAAGAAGGAAAGGTGAAACATTTTGGCCTGTGTGGAGTGAATGGCGAACAAATACGCAAAGCACATGCCGTGCATCCTGTAACCGCAATTCAAAGCGAATTTTCGATGATGTTTAAAAAACCCCAGGAAGAGGTGCTTGATGTGTGTGAAAAATTGGGTATTGGATTTGTTCCATACTGTCCTTTAAATCGCGGGTATTTGGGGGGAAATATATATGAACACACCAGGTTTGACCCTAACAATGATAACCGGGCAACCTTTGAACAATACAAGCCGGAAATAATAAGACACAATCTTGAATTGATTTCAAGATTAAGCGAATATGGAAGAACAAAAGGCATGACTATAGCACAACTTGCAATTGCGTGGTTAATGTATCAAAAACCTTTTATTGTACCAATACCAGGCACAACAAAAATTTCGCACTTAGAAGAAAACATTCGAACTGCGGACATGGTATTAACGGACGACGACTATAAAGAACTTAATACTATCATAAACAGCGTTAAACTGATGGCAGTGCCCAATTGGTAAACACGTTATTTCGAAGTCAGGTAT
Source organism: Chitinophagaceae bacterium (assembly GCA_020847395.1). GTDB lineage: Bacteria > Bacteroidota > Bacteroidia > Chitinophagales > Chitinophagaceae > Agriterribacter. Next base: position 103,634 of record JADLCD010000040.1, on the reverse strand, counting down.
TTTCTAAAGTGAATGATTTTTTAACCCTATATTGACGCACAAAATAATATCAACAACCCCATCATAATGAGCACGGGCCACTAAAATTTTTAAGAGACAGCACCATATTTACAACTTACTCTTTATCTTCTCCAGCGCCTCTTTAGCATACTTGCTTACAACCAGCCTGCCGCTTACAACTGCACGTTCGGAAAGGAGCGTATCCCAATCTTCCGTATCTCTCCACAAGATTTTCTTTAGCTCTGCCATTGCTTCCGGATTGGCATGCACCAGCTCACCGGCAAGCCGCTGAATGGATTCATCCATATTCTCAAGATTGGAATGCAGTTCTGCATATAACCCTTTTTTTCTTGCCCATTCTGCCGGGCGCCACATGGCCGCATCAATAGCCAACTGGCTGAAAGCGGCTAACCCGATTCTTTTTTCTATAGCAGGAGCAACAACAAAAGGCCCGAAACCTATAGACAGCTCGCTTAACTTTACATCAGCGCCCTCAAGTGCAATGGCATAATCTGCTGCCGCAGCAAGCCCAACACCTCCGCCCACACATTTGCCATGTATTCTTGCAATAATCAGTTTGGGGCATTTGCGCATAGCGTTAATTACATTGGCGAAACCACTGAAAAATACCCGCCCTTCTTCGGGAGTAGTTATGGCTTTTATTTCGTTAAATGAAGCCCCGGCACAAAAGGCTTTATCGCCCCCGGAGCGTAACACAATTACTTTTGTTTCCGCATCCAAACCGGCGCTATGTATTTCCTGCGCCAGGTCTGCAAGTATTGCGGCTGGCAATGCATTGCCCTGAGGATGGTAAAACTCTATAGTTGTAATTCCATACTTTGGTTCAACTTTAACTTGTCCTTCCTTAATCTGGTGTATCATACTATTAAATATTTAATTATTATTTTAAGTAAAGAAATCCTGGTTGAAGAAGAAAATATTTACCTGGCTTTAACCAAATAATCACTTTATAACTACACAAATATCAGTCCGTTGATTTTTTTGCGATTATTATTGCAAATTCCGGAAGCAATATTGAAAAATTACCCAGCTATTGTGGAATGTTTTCAACACACAATTTAAATATAAATTTAAAAGATAAGAAACGTTTACCGGTATCTTTGCGGCAAATAAATTAAAGCGTTCATGAAAAATTATATTGCTTTTTTTCTTTTAATGAGTGCGTATGCTTGTGGCAATCCAAACAACAACCAGCCAACTGATGAGCATAATGCAGCAATACCTAAAACAGCATCAGACAGTGTTTACAAATCTGTAATGAAAGGGCATGATGAGGGTATGGAAAAAACAGGAGAGCTTGTTCGGCTGAAAGAAGAAATCACACAAAGAAAGGATTCTATCGCAAAACTGAAAACAAAAGACCAACATAATATAGCAACGCTTGATACACTATTTAATAACCTTGTTTATGCAGACGAATTGATGCATAAATGGATGGTGGATTTTAACCCTGATAATGCAGGTAATTCAGAAGAAGAAAGGCTTAATTTTTTTAAAAAAGAAAAAGAAAAAATAGATACCGTAAATGCGCGTATCAGCAACAGTATAGAAGCGGCAAAAAAAATTACGGCAGGTAAGCCGTAATTCATCTATAGAAATTTTAAAACGCAATTATATTTTTCCTTCTATCTCTTTACTGATGGCCGCAAATATTTCGTCAACAGTACCTTCACCTTTAATGTGTTTCACTTTGTCAAACTTCATATAGTAATCTGCAACAGCGGTGGTTTTTTTGTGATACTCCGCTATACGGGCTTTAATTACTTCTTCATTGGTATCATCACTTCTGCCGGAAGTTTTGCCACGGCCGAGTAAACGTTTTATAAGTTCGGCTTCAGACACATCCATTGCCAGCATTAAATGAATAGCCGTTTTTTTAAGTTTCAGCAGTTTGTCAAGCGCTTCCGCCTGGGCTTCCGTACGTGGAAAACCATCAAACAAAAAACCTTTTGCATCGGGATTGCTATCCAATGCAGAACTGATCATTCCGATAACTACTTCGTCTGGCACAAGCTGACCTTTATCCATAAAGCTCTTGGCTTCAATGCCTAATGGGGTTTGCGCCGCTATTTCGCTGCGCAGCAAATCGCCTGTAGAAAGATGCTTTAAACCATATTTGGCAATGAGCTTTTCAGATTGCGTACCCTTGCCGCTACCCGGAGGCCCAAACAAAATTAAATTGAACATGTACTTACTAACCTTAGGTGAGTGGCAAATATAAAGGAACGTATTAATAAACCATTAACAAATTTTGCGACAGCTATTTTTAACTATCCAACACAGAAATTGGCATAGAATGCATCGTATGCTTTTGTAATTTTGTACCTCTAAAAACAGTGTATATGCGCTTACTCACGGTTTTTATTCTTGTGCTGCCATTAATTATGCATCAATGCAGCTTTTCACAGTCGTCTAAAAAAAATACAACAACTATTATGGATAATAATAAAAATGATAAAGGCAAAGTATATTCCCGTACAGATACATCAAAGGTCAACCTTACTGATGAAGAATGGAAAAAAACACTTCCGGAGGATGTTTATTATATAGCAAGAATGAAGGGAACCGAAAGACCCTGGACAAGCAAATTTGAAAAGTTTAATGAAGTGGGTACCTACTATTGTGCTGCCTGCGGAAATCCATTGTTTAGAAGTGATACCAAGTTTGAAAGCGGCTGCGGCTGGCCGAGTTTTTATGAACCCATCAGCAAAAGCAGTATCATATATCTTCCCGACCACACAAATGGCATGGACAGAACAGAGGTTGAATGTGGTCGCTGCAAAGCTCACCTGGGGCATGTTTTTGAAGATGGCCCGCCACCTACAGGTTTACGCTATTGTATAAATGGCGTTATCCTTGATTTTGAAAAAGCTTCAGCAGCAGAGAAGAAATATAAGGAAGAGAAGAAATCGTAGTATCGGAATTTTGGATAAGTGTTTGAAATATTTTCGGGCGAAACATTTGGTTGTTAGAAAATAGGCACGCTGCTATGTGTTCCCCTATGAACTCCGGGTATAGGATCTCCACAAAAAAAGGTTTCAAACACCTATAAGAATAAGCAGTACAGGAAGGAACTTTATATAGCTCATATCATCAAATAATTAAGTTTTCCAAATATTCCATAGCTGGCATATTTATATTACCTTTGCACGCTTAAAATTGGGCGTAGGCCTATTATTCAACCATAAGCATTGCTGCCGCCACTAAAATTGAAGTTAAAGAAATAACAATGCAGATTAGAAACATCGCGATTATCGCACACGTTGACCACGGTAAAACCACATTGGTTGACAAGATTTTACATCAAACCAATGTATTCCGCGCCAACCAGGAAAGCGGTGAATTAATCATGGATAGTAACGACCTCGAAAGAGAAAGGGGGATTACTATTTTCAGTAAAAATGCATCTGTTGTGTACAAGGATGTAAAAATTAACGTGATTGATACTCCGGGCCACGCCGACTTTGGTGGTGAAGTGGAAAGAGTATTGAAAATGGCAGATGGTGTATTACTGTTGGTAGATGCGTTTGAAGGACCGATGCCGCAAACCCGTTTTGTGTTGCAGAAAGCTTTGCAACTAAACCTGAAACCTATCGTAATTATTAATAAAGTAGACAAACCCAACTGTCGCCCCGACGAAGTGCATGACGCGGTGTTTGAACTTTTTTTCAATCTTGATGCTACCGAAGAACAATTGGATTTCCCAACTTTTTATGGTTCTGGTAAAAATGGTTGGTTTAACGATTCACTTATACAGAGTGAAGATATTACCCCGTTACTTGATGGTATAATCAAGTATGTACCTGAGCCAAAAGTAAATGAAGGTCCGCTGCAGATGCAGATTACATCATTGGATTACTCTTCTTTCCTTGGTCGTATTGCTGTAGGAAAAGTAACCCGTGGCAGTATTAAAGAAAACCAGCCGATTGCGTTGGTGCAGGCGGATGGCTCTGTTAAAAAATCGAGAGTAAAAGAATTATACATATTTGAAGCATTAGGTAAAAAGAAAGCTACCGAAGTAATAGCCGGCGATATTTGTGCAGTGGTAGGGTTGGAAGATTTCAATATCGGCGATACTATTGCCGATGCGGAAGTTCCTGAAGCATTACCTGTAATTAGTGTGGATGAGCCAACTATGAACATGTTGTTCAGCATTAACAACTCACCATTTTATGGTAAAGATGGTAAATTTGTAACCAGCCGTCACCTGCGCGACAGGTTAATGAAGGAAACAGAAAAAAACCTGGCGCTGCGTGTGTTTGATACAGATAACGGTGATAGTTTTATGGTATATGGCCGTGGTATTCTACACCTCGGTATTTTAATTGAAACCATGCGTCGTGAAGGATATGAGTTAACTGTAGGTCAGCCGCAGGTAATTGTAAAAGCCATTGATGGCAAAAAATGTGAACCTTATGAAACATTGGTGGTTGATGTACCTGAAGAATTTGCCAGTAAAGTAATTGATCTTGTATCACGCCGTAAAGGCGAAATGCTGGTGATGGAAACTAAAGGCAATATGCAGCACCTTGAATTTGAAATTCCTTCACGCGGGTTAATTGGTTTGCGTACGCAAATGCTTACTGCAACAACCGGCGAAGCTGTAATGGCTCACCGCTTTAATGAATACAAGCCCTGGAAGGGGCCCATTCCAGGAAGAAATAACGGAGTATTGCTTTCAAAGAACCAGGAAAAAACAACTGGCTATTCAATAGATAAATTGCAGGATCGCGGAACGTTTTTTGTTGACCCGGGTGAGGATGTATATGCAGGACAAATTATAGCCGAACATATTAAGCCCGGCGACCTCGTAGTAAATGCTACCGAAGGTAAAAAGTTGACAAACCACCGCGCCAGTGGTAGCGATGACGCAACCCGCATTGCTCCCAAAACATTGATGACACTTGAAGAGTGCATGGAGTATATACAGTTTGATGAATGTATTGAAGTAACACCGAACTTTATTCGTATGCGTAAACTAATATTGAATGAAGAAGATCGTAAGAGACAGTCTAAACAAATGAGTGCGCAGGAAGCGTAAGAATTTTTTTAAAAATAAAGAAAAAGAGGCTGACTCATATTTTTGAGTCAGCCTCTTTTTCTTCGGATACCTGATGGAGGCATGTACCCATTTATGCGATTCTCAAGCTCCTTTTTTATTTTTGATGCATCCTCTTTTTTTTGGAAAAGGTGCCTGGCAGGGCAAAACAAATTATACTTACGGCAATAAATTCATCATAACAAATGCAATGGAATTGCAGATATTTGCATATTTGTAAATTATAGTGCAAGGCAATGAGCAACACACACGAAATTATACTTGTAAATGAAACAGATGAACAGGTAGGTACTGCGGAAAAAATGGAAGCTCATTATAAAGCGTTATTGCATAGAGCTTTTAGCGTGTTTATTTTTAATGCAAAAGGAGAAATGTTGTTGCAGCAAAGAGCGTTAACCAAATATCATAGCGCAGGGCTATGGACAAATGCCTGCTGTAGTCACCCTCGTCCTGGAGAAGAAACAATAAACGGGGCGAAAAGAAGATTAAGGGAAGAGCTGGGATTTACCGTTGATATTAAGAAAGCATTTGACTTTACTTATAGCGCAAGTTTTGACAATGGGCTCACGGAAAACGAATTTGATCATGTATTTACCGGTATATATGACGGGCCGATTGAACCAAATCCGGATGAAGTAATGGATTATTGCTATAAGCCTATGGAAATAATTAAAGAAGAATTGTTAACAAAACCACAGTTATATACTGCGTGGTTTATTATTGCTTTACCAAAAATTGAGAAGTATTTAGCGGAACAATAAGTTTATAGTTGCGCATTAAGCAGTGGAAGTGCATTTGCAATTTCATTTGCTTTTTGAAGTAGTTCTGTTCTGAAAAGATTATTAAGATGCCTGTCATGATGAAGGTCTGTGCCAAGTAACTCAATTTGTTTTTTCTTAATAAGACGATCAGCAGCCTGGGCAATGCTTTTGCCGTAATAACCAATAAGAGAAAGCAGGTTTATCTGAAACAAACAACCCAAATCCCGCAATTCTTCATAAATCTCTGGCTTTGTATGGAGGTAAATATATCGTTCAGGATGAGCGAGAACAGGTTTATATCCATTCAACTGTATTTGAAATATTTTTTGTTTATAATCATAAGGAATGCTTGCAAACGAAAATTCAACCAGTACCAGGTTGTCTTTAATGGTAAGCAGCGGCTCTTTTTTTTCAAGCAAACTGTCAAAGTGATCATCAAGAAAATATTCTGCCGCGGCTTTTATTTCTACATTCATTTTTCTTTTTTCCAGCTCGGCAGTTAGTTTATTGTATGCGCTCGTTATAGTTTGCCTGTTGTTGGGGTAGAGGTCAATCATTAAATGCGGAGTAGTAATAAATTTTTTATATCCTAACTCCATTAATCCTTCAATTAACTTTATAGATGTATCTGTATCCGGAGAGCCGTCATCAATTCCAGGGAGAAGATGAGAGTGCATATCTGTATGCAGGATGCTCAGGTCTCCGGAAAACACGGGTTGCTTTTTTTTAAAGAAGGAGAACATATAGATTTTATTACAAACTAAGAATTAATGGCTCACTATTTAATCTCTGCGTTCAACTGGCAAATGACTCTATTTGAATAAACGCTTCCTTTTTAATTTGATGCAGATTTATAGCAATTTTTTTTGCCTCTTTTTTCTTTATAAGAATTTCGTCAGTTGAAATGTCCGATAGCCATTTTTTTACTGCGATTTCTATAGTATCGGAATCCTCTATAAACCATCCCGCGTTTTGCAAATAATACCAATTATCATTATCCTTACTACCGCAGAACAATATTGTTCCACCCTCGCAAACTGCACTTACAGCCTTAGATGGCACACATATATTATCCCATCTTGGCAAAAGCGTAACCATATGTACATCAATCAATGGCAATTGGTATCTTTCAACACGAGGAACAATAATTATACCTGGTTTATTTTGGGCAATGCTTAATACTTGCTGTGCTTTCGAGCCATATACAGAGAGTATCATGGTAAATTTTTCAGGATCTAAAAAGCTTATAACATTAAAAACAAACATTGCCGAGTGAGCTTCTCCCAAATTTCCACAATAACCAATATATATTTTTCCGTCATCTTTTTTCCAATCAGGCTTAGTCATCACTATGCTGAAATCACTTGTATTGATACCACAAGGCAAAACCGTACTACTTTTTATACCGGATTTATATTCTGCTTGCAGAAAATTAAGTTGACGTTCTCCTAATGCTATAAGATAGGTTGGCGGATTATTCCTGGTAATTCTTTTAAATTGTTTGTAAAGAATGTTTTTTTTTGTAACCAGGTTGCCTGATACAAAAGCTTCAGGATAAAGGTCCATACTCCAATATGCCCAAGTGTTATTTTTTAATAATAAAGAACTCCAGAAAATTAAAAAAGGCGGATCCGTCATTATAATACGAAGCCCTTCGCCAGAATCACGCGCTTTTTTTATAAGCCTGTAACTCTCAATAAAACTTGCAACAAGGCGAATGAATTTATTCTTACCATTATAAATACTTTTTAAAGTAATTGATTCCCCGGCAGAATTTGTAGCACTTGAGCCACCTGCATAAAGTCCGTCAGTATGGATTGTTTTTACTTTACACCCCCGTGCTATTAACCAGGAGGCAAGTTCATTAGCCGATTCTCCTGTTATACCCGGATTGGGAGGGTAGTTTTTATTTACAATTGTTACGCTTATTTGTTTCTTTTCATCCATGACTCATATATCTCCATAAATGTTGTCTGAAGGTTTTTGGTAATATCCCATTTTGGATAATGTTCTTTCATTTTCCGAAGATCACTATAATAGCAAATATGATCGCCTATACGATTATTAGAATCGTATTTATATTGCATTGGCTTGCCCGAGATAGAAGATATAATATCAAACGCTTCAATAAGAGAACAGGTATTTTCCTTTCCACCTCCGATGTTGTATACTTCGCCAACCCTGGGGGCTGATATAAATTCATGAATAAAATTTGCAACATCGTATGAGTGTATATTATCTCTAACCTGTTTTCCTTTATAGCCAAAAACAGTATACTGCTTTTCTTCAAGATTACAACGGATCAAATAACTTAAAAATCCATGTAATTCAACGCCACTATGGTTAGGCCCGGTAAGGCATCCTCCACGCAAGCAAGCAGTAGGCATGTTAAAATATCGTCCATATTCCTGTACAGAAATATCGGAAGATACTTTTGATGCCCCAAAAAGCGAATGCTTTGACTGATCAATCCTGAACGTTTCCGAAATACCATTTGAATATGCATCATCTGCATAATCCCAACGTGTTTCTAATTCCTTCATAGCTATCTCGTTGGGCGCATCGCCATATACTTTATTGGTAGACATATGCACGAATGGAATATTTGTACTATAGCGGCGGGTTGCTTCAAGCAAGTTAAAGGTACCTACGGCATTCGTATCAAAATCTTCAAATGGAATCGCGGCAGCCCTGTCATGGCTCGGTTGTGCAGCAGTATGAACAATAGCATCGGGGGCTATTTCGGCTATCAATTTTATAATCCCCTCCCGGTTACGAATATCAATTTCATGGTGGTGAAAGTTTTTCAAAGTTGTTTCTAATCGCTGCTGGTTCCATCGGGTATCCCCCTGATTACCAAAAAATATAGCCCGCTGATTATTATCAACTCCATGAATTTCCCAACCTTTGTTTGCAAAAAAAACGCAGACTTCTGAACCAATTAGTCCGGAGGAGCCTGTTATAAGAATTTTTTTCATTCTGTTTTTCTCAATAATTTTTATCGGTTCATTTCCTTTCAATTACACAATTTTCCAAAACCAGCATGTCCATTTGTGTTCTTAAAAAACAATCCAGAGCCTCTGCAGGCGTATTTACTATCGGCTCATTTTCATTGAAAGATGTATTCAACAAAATGGGTACTCCCGTTTTTTTTCTAAATGCTTCTATTAAACCATAATATCTTGGAGAAACATTCCTGTCAACCGTTTGCAATCTACCTGTACCATCTACATGCGTTACAGCCGGAATTAAAGCATGCTTTTCTTTCTTTATTGGAAATACTTTTTCCATAAAAGGCACTTCATCATTTTTTGTAAAAAATTCTTCTGTATATTCCTTCAAAATAGAAGGAGCAAAAGGCCTGAAACTTTCCCTTCTCTTTATTTTTAAGTTAAGCAGATCTTTTGCTTTTGAATTTCGCGGATCAGCAATTATAGACCTTGCTCCTAATGCACGGGGGCCGAACTCTGCTCTTCCATTAAACCAGCCTACAACTCCGGGTTCAATCAGCTTTTCTGTAACTACTTCAAACAACTCTTCGTCGGGTAGTTTTTTGTAGTTGATATTTCTTGACTGGAGAAATTCTTCAATTTCATCATTAGTAAACCTGCTTCCGGTATAGGCAGACCAAATAGGTTTAGCTCGTGGCTGATCTAATACATGATTATAAAGATATAGTGCTGACCCCATAGAAATGCCGGCATCGTGACCTGCAGAAGGAATATATACATTTTTAAAGCCGGTTGCTTCAGCCACTTTACCATTCGCAACAGAATTTTGTGCCACTCCGCCGGCTATACAAACGTTCTCCAGCCCTGTTCTTTCCCTTAATTTTTTGAGAATATAAAATATCAATTCTTCAGTAACACGTTGAACAGAAGTAGCAAGGTCTTTATGATATTGTGTAAGCTCCTCTTCTTTTTTACGTGGCTGACCAAAAGCTTCTATAAATTTTTCTGAAAAAAGATTGCCAACATAAGGTATATTATTTTCATACTTAAACCCGGCTTTGGTGGGCGGAATAAAATATTCTGATTTCCACGTGTATAAACCATCCGGCAAAAAAGTAAGTACTTCTTTAACCTTATCTACATACTTTGGCTCACCATAAGGAGCTAAGCCCATCACTTTATACTCATCACCATAATGCGGGAAACCAAGAAACTGTGTAAAAGCAGTATAAAATAATCCACAGGAAACAGGAAAATCAACACTATCCAATACTTCAATTTTATTTTTTCTGCCAATACCAATCATGGTTGTTGTAAAATCGCCAGAACCGTCAATAGAAAGCAACGCAGCCTCTTCAAAAGGCGAAGCAAAAAAAGCAGAGGCTAAATGGCTGCGATGATGCTCAATATTTTTTATCTTTTTCTTTAGTGCTTTATAATCAACAGAGGCATCAATTTTTTTAAACTCCTCTTCAAGACTTGTAACCTCTTTAGCGTTTTGATATCTTTTAATAGCACCGCTTACAAGAGATGGATTAGCCAGAAGATAACCAACCTTCTTCATCAACTTGGCATTGGTATCTCTGCCAATTGTGATATAATCTACCTTGTTTAAACAGATGCCGGCTTCTTTTAAACAAAATTGTATTGCCAAAGCCGGAAAGCCGGCCCAATGTTTAACACGGGTAAAGCGTTCTTCTTCTGTTGCAGCAATCATTTCACCATCTTTAAAAATGGCGGCAGATGAATCTGCATGGTAAGCATTTATTCCTAAAATATACATATCAGCTAAATAGTTTTAAATACTGATTTTTAAGATCAGATTTTGTAATATAATCATTGGCCAGTTGCCATGCACCCCTGCACCAAATCTTAAATGCTTCATCATCCATTTCCGCAACATTATTTAAGACATCAACAAATGCCCCGGGCGCACTTAAAGGTAAGTCCCACCCGGCATTTACCTTAGATAAATTTTTCCACGGTGTTTGATCGCTTATTAAAACCGGGCGGCCAACCGAAAGCGCTTCGAAAATAGCATGTCCAAAGTTCTCGCCTTCCGTTGGGAGCGCAAAAATATGATGATCTGCTATAAGAGTTTCGATAGCTGTATTTGGAATGTCTTTTTTAAATATAACCTGAATGTTTTCCGGGAATGATTTTATCAATTGTTGACATTTATTCCAATATGTTTCATCTTCTATTGTACCAACAATTGTAAACAGAACCTCTATATGTAAATTTTTCAAATAACCAAGTAATAAAGTAAGATTTTTTATCGGGTGTATACGACCCACAAAAATAATTTTTAATGACCCTTTTTGTTTTTCTATATAATTAAATGCGGCTTGTTGAAGAGGAGGGAAATTAGATACCCGGCTGCATTTTGTATTGGAACCAAATGTTGCCTTTATATCTACTATTTCTGTGCTGTCGGTTGCATGAAACACAACTTGCTTGTGAATGCATAAAACTTTGAATAAAAATAAAAAAATCTTTTTCCTGGTTGCCTTAAACTGTAATGCAGTTTTTTTTAGCATTCCTCTTGGAGCAAGAATAACATTAGTATCTGTTAGTCCCAGCCATTTTATTAATAAAGGATAGATGGTAAAATATCGCGAATACATACTGTTTATATAAACATAATCGGGCTTGATCTCATTAAAAATCTTTCTGGTATTTTTCCATGTCAGAAATGAGGGCGAAGCATATAAAATAGTTATACCTTCTCTGCTGATCCATTTATCGCGTTCAACATTAATATAGGGTTGGGTTTCGCCGAGATCACGGTCGGTTGTAAATACAAAAACATCATAATCCCGGTTCATGTTATCTGAAAAGTTTACACAGGATCTTATCGGACCTCCGGCTTTGAAACCAGGTTTGTACCAGTCTGTAAAAACGAGAATTTTCTTTTTCTTAATCAACTCCATTCTTTTCAAGCCAATATTCCAATACAACAAAGAGCCATATATCAGCCCAGCGAATAGCCGGATCATTATTCAGGAATCTTTGCCAGTATAATTTTAACATGGAGGGTTTAAAATACGCTCTTTCACTCATTTTATTAATCCTTGTTTCACAAAACGATCTCAACTCTTTTTTCATCCATAACTCCCAGGGAAATACAAATCCCTGCTTTTTTCTGAAAACAATTTCATCCGGAAGTAATGGTTTTACAGATTCTACTAACAAGCTTTTGGAATAAACCGGTTGTTTAAACTGATCGGGTATTCCCAATACATATTCAACCAGGTCAGTGTCAAAAAATGGTTCTCTTGCTTCCAGTGCAACGGCCATGCTCATCTGGTCGGTATCTTTCAGCAATGTATGTTGTGTATATCCCAAATATTCTGCGGCAGATACCTGGCTTAATACAGGAAGGTGGTGCAAATCTGATTTTACAGATAAAAGTTTATCCTGCAGGGCCGTAGTATTTATTTGAGGGATATTTAGTAATTCATGAATAAGTTTGGACGATAAAATCTGCCGGAGTACAGGATAAATCTCTTCTATTTCGGGTGAAGAGCAGTTTAATAACTGCTGCATCCGGTATTTTTTATTCGAAAATTGCTTAGCTGGCATTAGCGCCGCCGCAATTTTTCTGATCAATCCGGTATTCTTCCACATCCCCTTTTTAGCGTGCAGCTTTTGAAACTGATTAAAAATAGGATACCCTGCAAATAATTCATCTCCGCCAATACCAGACAGCGCTACTTTAATACCGGCATTTCTGATTGCCTTAGAAACAACAAAGGTGTTTATGCCATCTCCGCTTGGCGTATCCATTGCCGATAATGCATTCTCCAACTCATCTAACATTACTGTAGGAGATAATTTAATTTTTGTATGATTGGTATTAAATTTTTTTGCTACTATTTCTGCATAAGCGGATTCATCGTACTCTTTTTCGCTGAAAGAAATATTAAAAGTGGCGGGTTGTACATTACACGCCGTTGCCATTAATCCAACAACAACACTTGAATCTATTCCTCCGGATAGAAAAGCACCAACCGGCACATCACTTACTAATCTTCGTTGAACAGATTTTATGAGTAAGTCGCTGATATTATTCTGGACAACCTTCTTACTGGGATATTCAAAATTATTTTTCTTATTTGTTATACTCCAATAATTCTTTTTTGTTGTAGCCCCGTTTTTTATGGTAAAATAAGAACCAGCTTCCAGTTGTTTAATTCCTTCTATTATAGTAAGGGGATAGCTTACTGATTGATATGAAAAATATTCAAACAACCCTTCTTTACTGATTTTGCGATCAACCAAACCGCTTGCAAGAATGGATCTTACTTCAGAAGCAAACAACAATTTTTCATCGTCCACATAATAATAAAGCGGTTTAACACCCATCCTATCTCTTACAATGCAAAGTTCTTTTTCCTGCCTGTCCCAAATCGCAAAGGCAAACATTCCTTTAAATTGCTCAATGCATTTAATACCCCATTGGGCATATGCAGCTATAAGTGTTTCAGTATCTCCCGATGTTTTAAAGGGATAATCTTTCAATTTAGCTCTTACCTCCTGGTAGTTATACATTTCTCCATTATATACCATTATATACCTGCCGGAATGATCAATAAATGGTTGATTTGCTGCAATTGAAAGATCAATTATTGATAATCTTCTATGTCCCAGGGAAATTTCATTTTCTACAAAAAAGCCGTCTGCATCCGGCCCTCTGTGAGAGAGGGCGTTAGTCATTTTTACGATGGAATCAGGACTATGACTGGAAGATGCCTTGAAGTATAAAATGCCAGCTATACCGCACATAAGTATTTAGAAACCTGTTTCGGGTTAAGAAGAATGACTAAAAGGTCAATCTTCAGCTTTGAGGAGGCTCTCTGTTGTATTTTTAGAATTGATATTAAAAGCTATTATGGTAGGTTTTTTAGTTGAACTAACCGCCATTTCATCATTAGAAGGAACTGCGATAGCTTTATGCTTTTGTTTTCTGTATATATAGTAAACCATATAACTTAAAACACTTAAAAAAATAATTAATGTTACTGTAAAAAAGAGATAGGACTTCCGGAGCATAATAGCTCGTAAAGAAATGTCGTCGGCCTTTTCTTTTCCCATTGCCCAGTCAAGAACTTTTTTTGCTGCAGGCATAAATACAGGAATCTTATTCCAGTTAGTATATTGTTTATCCTCATACCTGTATTTCATGTTATAGTTTAGCGGCACCTGCATCTTATAGAAATCCCAATTCGTTTGAATATCATCAAAACTTGCCAGTTTACCATCCGGGCGTTTAAAATATAAGTTATAAGAAGGATCAAGTGCAACCCACCCGTTTTTATTCTTGGCCTCTAACAATATATGTCCACCGAACTTTCCATCCACTTTCATCAATACCATCCTGACATTGTAATTCAGCTCTTTTAAAAGTCTGGCTAACACGATAGCATAGCTTCCGCATTCACCATCTGCTGTCATAAGGTCAACGGTTATAGGCCTTATGATACCGGCTTTAATTCCTCCTATATCATAAAACAATCCCTGCCTGCTTTGTAAAGAGCTATGAACAATACGAAGGCTGTTTGCTATTATTGTTGTATCAGCATCATTCTCATCAACATGTGCTGACAGTTTTATTACATCTGTTGCTAAGGCTTCAAAAATTTTATCCTCATAGCTGTTTTCTGAGTAAAAAAATATTAGTAACCCTAATAAAATTCCCGTTAAAAAGAACAAGGCATTAAGCTTACCAGCTGACTGATAATATTTTTTTAATTTCTTAACCAAAACAAAAAGTATATAAAACTAACAGTTAATGAATAAATCAATAATTATACCTGAAATGGTTGATGTAAGCCTCAATTCTTTTGTATTATCTTTTCAATAGCTGTTATAACATCTTCGGGCTTTATTGCCTGCATACATATATTGTTTGTGCAGATTTCACTAAAACAAGCCTCACATTTTATTCCATTTGCCCTAAATACTATATTATTTTCCTCAGGGGGATACCATTTGCCTGGTAAATCTCTGCTACTGAATAAAGCGATTGTTGGTGTTTGTACTGCATATGACATATGCATTGGGCCGGTGTCATTGCTCAATGTAACATCGCAAAGGCTTATCATTGCTGCACTTTGCATAGGCGTTAACAATCCACAAAAATTAATAATGCCAGGAATTTCTACTAAAGGTATAGCTAATATTTGATCTTCTTTTGAGCCAATTAATATTATTACAACCTGCCGGGAAAAATGATCCACAACTTTCTTAAAATATTCAATTGGCCACCTGTTTTGGGAACGTTTTGCTCCAACAATAATGCTAATCTTTTTTTTACCTGCGCCGAAGTTAAAATTTGAAATTAACTTTTGTACATACTCTTTGTCTTGCTTTGAAATATTTAATTTCGCAGTAGTATTTTTTGTAATAAGCCCTTTTGTTTTCAGGTATTTTAAAAGTCGTTTATTTTCATTTTCAAAAATTAAATATTTTGCCTGTGTTTTTCTGAACCATGTTGTCTGACTTATAAACCAGCCCATTCCCTGGGTTGCTATCCTACTGAAAATGAGAAGGTCCCTTAATAATCTTAAAAAGTTAGCATCTACTTGTGGAAGCTGAATAACAAGATCGTAATTCCTTTTTTTTAAACTCTTGAACAAATCTTTTTTTGATAATTCGTTATAGTCAATAATTTCGCTATATAAATTTTCAGGAATTAGGTATCTAATGCCAACTAAATTTTTTCTCCCCGCATTAGTTAATATATCTACTTTGGCAGCGGGGTAAGAGTCTACAACTGATTGAATAGAAGGAATAGCGTTTATAGAATCTCCCAAAGAACCTGTACGAAAAATCAATACTTTTTTATAAGTATTAGGTTTTTTGAATAATAGCCATATAAAAAACTTCAAAATGTTGTTTTCAATACAAAGCTTTGTATTGATCAACCATAATTTTACATTGACAGAAAAGGGAATATTCCCACAATTAATTTCAGCGTTAATATAATTTCCAGCCTGCACCTGTATAAGATTTAAAATACACTATTCTATTGCTGCCTGAGTTGATGGAAAAGTTTTCTTTGCGAAAGAGTTGGTTTTATTCCTTTGGTTTTGGGATCTAAAAACACCAAACCATGACGGAAATATTTTATACAACATCCATATAAATAATGCAGACTTAAAAAGAGAATTGAATATTTGAAGCGTATCAGACTCTGCAGAGTAAGTTACCTGGTAAAATAAAACAGGTATCCATAATATTATTAAGGGAACAGATTGAGCGACCACAAAAACCATTTTATATGACCAACGAATAAATGCCCCAAGAAAAAACATAAATATAATACCCCCGGTTACGCCAAAGCTGCCATAAGCTTCGCCCAGCGGGCCTACATTCGTAGACCAGCCTCGTAATTTTACTCCCGCATAATATTCCATATTAAATTTTCCGCCGGCTTCAGGTTTGTCCGGCCACAACACACGAGGAACGAGAGAAGATGCAAATGTGATTGCTAACCTATTACCTTTGTCATAAGGTTGCACTCGTGGAATCCTTTTCATAACTAACGCTATATTAAACCCTTGGTTGGTACGATAGTATATGGGGAAGAAATTATCGGGAGATATAAGGTTTTCAGTTGATGTAATTCTGTCGGCCATCAAATTTGCAAACAATACGGCTTTATTACCAGCAAAATTTTCTTTCCACACCACTTTACGATATGCTTGTTTTACGCTTTGTATCATTAACAGAGATGTGGCGCCTAAAAGAAACATAAATACTTTTTTTAAAAGTGTCGTTTTTTGACCTATGAAGAGCACAGAAAAAATTGTAATACCCATATAGGCAACGATGGTGAACATTCCGGAACGGATAGCATTACCAACAATAAAAATGGCAAATAGAATAATCAATAGAGTTTTATTTCGAAATCCAGGAGAAAAATAAACGTACATTAACCCGGCAAAAGAAGTAAAATATATAAGGGTAACAATAAATTTCAACACTGTGGGTACCATTTCTATAAACAAAAAAGTTACAACTCCTGTAATCATAAGAAATAGTCCTATACGGGGTATTCGCCTAAGAGATAACTTTATTTTCTCAATTGCGGCAAATAGTTTTATTCCTTCATCGCTATAGTTTTTGCCATTAATTGGCCAGCACAAAGAAAGATTAAAGGCACAGAGTGCGGGTAATGCAAATGAAAAATAGTTACTTTCCGGAACAGGCATAAATCTTACCCAAAGCTGCGCCAACGCATTTTCCTTATTATAAACAGTATAACCTAATAGCGGCATTACAAGGCAAATAAAGCAGGCAAACAATGATATCATTTCTCTAAGCACAGTACCCTTACCTAACTTATCAAGCATAAGAATAAGCAATGAAACAAAAAGGCATAGGGAAATCTCTTTGTACCAATCTGTTATAATGGCAAGGATAAACAATAGTGCGAAAAAAATACTGTATGTGTACGGTTTTCCGCTCATTTAAATATTATTATTTATTTTTTCCCATATCATCTCTAATACATCTTCTGCATAATATTTTGTACCAGGCGGAAGCGTTTTATCCGTTGCAGCCAAATTAAATGGATTGATTGCCATGTTCTCAAAATCTATCGGCACTATCTGCGGTGTTTTATCGCCACATTTGTAAGGCCATACTCCTTTCATTTTATCTGGAAACCAAACATTAAGCCCGCAAGCATAATATTCAAATAATTTGTTTGGTGCATTATATACAAAATTAGGGATATGTCCTTTATACAAAATTACACCTATGTTATACTGAGTTAAAATAATGGGTAAGTCGTCGTATTTTACAGCACCTTTAAAAGATATATTTCCTGTTTTAAAAGAATTTAAGTATCCAATAACATCAGGTTCATGGGTGTCAGAGTAAATATCCCAGTAATATTTTTCAGGATTTGCAGCTATAAACTCCGCCATTTCTTTTGTATACATTGTTTTTAAACTCAAGGCTCCTACATATATAAAGCCAGTACGGCTTTTATCTTTTTCTATTTTCTTTTTCTGATTTTTCCATGATGCAGGAGGATAGTTAGGTAAAATATATGTATGTAAAGGGTTGATAGGTTTAATATCATTTAAAAACATACTCATCCGATCGTTGTTTGTATGAGATATCCATGAAGCATTTTCATAAATATGCAGCTCAAGTTTGTGCAGCCATTTATTTAACAGCATTTCATTTGAATATTCTTGAGGGCTCATGTATTCATGATAATGGATAAAAACCCGGCAGGATCTATTAATCCACCGGGTATACACGTACGGAGCCCACGCTGATAATGTCTCATAATATAAAATAATATTTGGGTGCATTATCAACAGTTTGTAAAATGCTTTTAAGTTAAAAGCTATATATTTTACTACGCGTTGAAAGCGATTCAGCGCATTATTAGGGAGCGAGGTTAACTGATTAATTGTTACGTTAGGAATGCTCAATTGCCAGTGCGCTTTTGGAGGAGCTGTTGTAAGAACAATTATTTCAGTATTTCCTTTGAATTTCGAGGCCAAATATCGAACACAATTTACAGCAGGAGGGTATTTATCAATAGGGTTAAAATGAATAATGGCTATTCTCTTACGATATTTTTTTTTTGAATTTACCAGACTATATTTATTAGTTATTAAATAATAGTTTAAGCGTTGTTCAGTATTCTTAGCTCCTGAAACTTAAGATCTTTTTTACTCCTTCCTCTAATGATATTAGGGGACGATTCAGTACAGAAAGCATTTTGGCATTATCAGGTTGGCGGCGTGTCATATCCCCCTCCTTTAATGGAGGTAAATGTATAATTTTAGAAGACGATCCGGTACAACGTATAATGGTTTTGGCCAGTTCACCGACAGACGTAAGTTTGTCATTACCCACATTCACCACATCATTAATAAATAAATTATTCTCTAATATCTTTGTTTCAAATTCAAGATTGTCGTCTATATAGCAAAACGTTCTGGTTTGGCTTCCATCACCATAAATTGTTATATCATCATTGTTTATTGCTGCATGCAAAAATTTAGATACCACAAAATCTTCACTTTGGCGTGGCCCATAAGTGTTAAAAAACCGTAGAATTGTATAATTAAGGCCAAATTCATCCCAGTAAGACCTGCAAAAGCACTCACCAATATTTTTTACAACCGCATAGGGTAGTCGTGAATTTAAAGGAGTTTGATATTCATGTTGGGGTAAGTGCACAGGCTCTCCATAAACCTCTGAAGAAGAACTGAAAAAAACTCTTTTAACCCCGGTATTTTTAGATAGTTCAAAAATGTTTTGCAGGCCTTTAATATCATCTAACACCATTTTGGGATTATCTAAAGTTCTTAATACTCCTACAACCGCAGCATAATGAAAAACATAGTCAAAGTTATAATTGAGCATTACCGCTGAAATATCCTGGTAATTATTAACATCGCATTTAATGAATTTATAATGCTCGTGTTGTGAGATATTGCTTTTATTACCTGTGAGTAAATTATCAGTAGCAACAACAAAGTATTTTCCTTTGGCAAGTAATGTATCAGCAAGTGAACTTGGAATAAAGCCGGCGCCGCCGGTTATCAAAACATTTATCATAAGCTTTCTTTGAAATTTATATGCTCTGTTATATATTTTAGTCTTTGTGTGTAAGTATGATCTTTTTTTAAGAGGTTATGTGATTTTGATCTAATTTGGTTGCATTCCTCTTTATGAGATAATATCCATTCAATTTCAGGAATAATATCCTCTTCAGATTTAAAGTATACGATATGTTCACGATGTCTGAAAATATTTTCCTGTTCGGGACATGCTGATGCTAATTGCAAACCTCCTGCAGTAAAAACCTCAAAAAACCTCATGTTTGCCGCCGGATAATTCGTATCATCTATAACGTTTACATTAATTCTTGATCTATTAAAAAAGTCCGCTAATTGTTTTTCATATAACCCTTCTCCTTTTATTTTACTCCTTACAGCCGCATGTTTGCAATCCCTTTTCCAGTAAGGTCCATATATTTCAATATTCGCATTTTTAAAATGTTCGCAAATAATATTCATTACTCTTTCTCTTTCGGGCCTCCATCCGCCAACAAATGAAATGTCTACATCGAAAGTTTCATTTATATTATCTATTCCATGCATTTGGAAGTCTCCTGCAAGAGGTACCCAATGAATGTTAGGAAAGCCGGCGCGTTCAAATACAGGCAAGGTAGCACTACTGTATGTGCAAGTCATATCTACAAAGGGCGCATTCAAAAAATTATGTTTCTCCAGGTTAAGGGGGGTATCCGGCCATAGCCAGGCAATTTTTACTTTCGGATTCATAGTTCTTATACATGCCAGTGTGCCAGGTAATACCCGCGTATTAGTAAAAAGCAGAACTAAACCGGGATTAAATTTTTTTACAAGGAGTATAATCTCCCTATTCATTTTTCTTATCCACTGTTCAACAGGTAAAAAAGCGTGAAGTTTTTTTCCGATACTACCGCCCTTTATATATTTTATTTCTTCTTTTGCAGGGTCAAAAATTTTGAACTCTATCCCAAGTTCTTTTGCTGCGTTTAAATAGGATAACTCCAATGCACCCTTCCCGGATGCGCCCAGAAATAAGATTTTATTGATCTGCATAATTTATATCGCTAACAAGAATCATAAGTTCGTTTTGAAGTAATCAATCCTCTTTTTGATTAATTATTTTTTCCATTTTCTTCACCTGGTTTGAATATTCATTTTCTAGTGAAAACAATATTCTCTTCTTTAAATACTCAATACTATTGTATTTTTCAATGCCTGCTATACCTCTGCTAAATGTGTTTTCAAAATTTTCGTTCCCATTGCTCATACAAAACAATTCATTTTCAACATAAAGTGTAATGGGTGTTGATATAATAACTTTCCCGGTACTAAAGTATTCAAAAATTTTATGAGAGTTTTCTGCATGATAATTTTTATTATCAGGCTTATAGCAGAGCAGAAACGCATCCTTGTTTGCAAATGCCTCTGCCAATTCAGATGAACTAATAGAGCCATATAGCTTTACATTTTTTGTTTCTGACAAAAACTTATACCAGCGAACATGCCAGGAAACCTCAGGATTATGTATGGTTGATCCAAAAAAATGAAATACTATATCCGGATTTTGCCTTATTACTTTTTCCAATGCATTCACATCAATAAAAGGTATGAATAGGTTTCCAGCATACGCTATATGCAAAACATCTTTTCTTACCCATTGTTTTATATCACACAATTGTTGTTTTGCATGCTCTGCAAAAATGCTATTTAATCCATGGTTAATGAAATGACATTTTAATCCATTTTTTTTAAACTTTTCTATAATATTCGCAGAAACAGAGAAAGCAAGAGTGCTTCCCCTCATTGAAGGTTTCAAATCTTCAAAATCGTCAACAGGGAAATAGATTTTAAGATTGGCATTAACAAAATTTGTATTGTCATATAGCATATAATTGCCAAAATCAATACAAATATCAAATTGAGAAACAATTTTCCTTAATTTTCTTGATAAGAACAGTAGATTAATTTTTTTATACAATGAACGGAAATGGAAAAACAAAAATTTGGGCACCGGTAAAGAATATTTAATTATATGTAAGCCTGGGTATGATGAAATTCTTTCTGTTTTAAAATCCAACCCTGTTTTTTCTTGCGGTGCATTAAGAAACCAAACTTCATTCTTTAACGATAACTCCATGGCATAGTGATGCTTGGAAATACTTAAATGTGACCATCCTTGTGGTGAAATAATCAAGATTTTTTTCCCTTCAAATTTGAACACGCAATTACCTGGTTAGTGCGGTTATAAATTTCAGCGGTTTTAATAATGGATATTTTTCCCAGAAACCTTTTTCAGTTTTGAATTCGGCATGTTCTTTTCTTGGGAGATCAAGGATCTGTTCAAATTCCTTTTCCGTAAGATTAAATTTTTTTAACACAAAATCACGATCTGTGTTGAGCTGAGCTTGATCGTAAATAGATTTTTTTAACTCCTCTAACGCTTCTTCTTTTGAAATTTGCCCGGAAAATATCAGGTCAGACAGGTGCGCTTTTCTTTTATCTACACCAAATTTTACCGGAAGAATATATCCCTGATAAAACCTTGTAAAAATTGATTCATAATGCTTTCCTCCGTAATCTTTCCAATCTAATTCGTTTTTGATAAGCTCCTTAACATTCTTCTTAGTATATGGCAGATAATTCAATAAATACACACTTTCAATATTCTTAAGCCTGGTGTATAATCTTTTCTTAGTAGCATTAAATAGAGGGTATGTTTTCAACTTTACCGAACCGTAGCGATCATGAATATCTTTAATGTTTACATGATCGATTTTATTAAATATCCAACTCTTTGGAAGCGTATTCTCTGTTACCACATTAGCGCCGCTTAAAATATATTTAATATTATTTTCTGCCGCAAGTTTGTATAAAGTTCCAATAATGGCATGATCGGTTATCGCTTCTATATCAATAACCGAAGCTTTAAGATAAGCCAATTGAATATCTTTAAACTCTTCCCAATCTACTACAAGTGTATACAAATCAAACCCAAGCTTAGAAATAATATTTTCAATGTTCTTTACCGCCAACTCAGAATTCCAGCCATTATCAAAATGTACTATTAACGGTTTAAGTCCAAGCTTTTTTGCCATATATGCAAGATATGTGCTGTCAACTCCTCCACTTACCCCTGTTATACAGTCATACTTATTATTCTTTCCCCTTTCCTTTATCAGGTTTACAACTTCCTCGAGCTTTTTTTGTGCCTCCACACCCTTGGGAACTTCTGCTTTTTCTTTGGCTTTATACTCGTAATAATAGTTTGAAATTCCTTTTGAATCAAAAGTAATATCAGGGTCAGCAATTGTATCCATCACGCTTATGCTGCATTGCTGATACGGTCGTCCAAAATTTGCTGTAATACTCAATTTTAATTTTTCCTCATCATACATTCTCATACTCCTGCTTTCTTTTATTTTATACTTAGGCTATTTACTTTTCCCGCCTTTTATTGAAAGAATATTTAATATAGCCTGAACTTCCATTGGGCAGATCTAAACTACCGGATGTGTATTTTATGTTCACGATGCATTCTTGTGTTCCAATATTATTCACTTCAACTTCTTTTTGATTTAAGGCGGTAGATACCTGGAAGGGCAGCTTAACTTTTCTTGTACCTGCGTTTCCATGTATTCTAATTTTTACAATATCCTCTTTATACTCCAATTCAATATACCCCCCTGAAATACTGAATCCTTCATAATTACATTCTCCATTCTCTGATAATAATCCTAAAACAACCCTATCAGCATCTTCACCGCAATAATAGAAAGGATTTATCACTATCTGCATATTATGTTGGGCTAATTCTACTATGTTGTTGCCAAGATACCTCACATTTTGATCGCTATATGGATTCGTTCCTTTTGCATATGGAAGAACAAAATTAAAAAAAGGTTTATCGCTTCTAAGCCTTATTATTTGTTGATCTTCGAAATATTGACTTTTATTGGTTTTAAGAAATTCCAAAACTTCAATATCATTTTGCCAGGTAGTGGCCCATTCAGCCATTGTAAAATCTGTTTGTGTCTTAGAAACGGCATATAAATTCCAGTTAATGCCTTTTGATGGATGTGCAATCCATTTTTGCCCTGTAAATACAAATTTATTAAGCCCGTTTTTTAATGTTTTTTGGGGGGTTGATTTAGGTAATTGTTTTGACGAGTTGTTATTATAAAGCATTTTTTCTGGAGTAACTAATCCCAGAGGGGTTTCTATAGCTCCCTCAGACATCATCATCATACTCCAGACATTTGATGCATTTCCGGAAACACTATCATAAAAAATAATAATTGGCAGATCATTATATAAATTGATCGAGCTTATTTTCCTGTTCCACAACGTTCCTTCTTTTGTTTTCATTGATATGCTTGCAGAACTTGCAATACCTAAATTAACGAACGAGTTTAGGAACGACTGTGGCCAGGTTCTATTAGTTAGCGACCGTTCATTTATAGGTTGTGCTGACTGGTTCCATTCAGGAAATTTTTTTTCTGGCACCACTACAGACCTGATTCTCGAATCAGTAGCCGACGGATAATAAAATGAACTTCGGCTTAAAGATAATGGCGCGTTTAATGCATATATAGCTATTTCGCCTGCATCGTCATTTCTATGATCATACAAAGAGTCACCATTTAAAATCCATACAGCAGTTTCATTTTCTGTGTTTAACCCTGAACGAAAATGCGAAATATAACCACAATAATTGGATGTGGTTGCTGTAAACTTTCCAGTATTTTTATTGGTAAGATCAACTGCAAGACTTGTTAATCCCGACAATGTAAACCTTTGGGGACCATTGTTAAAAATATAATTTAGTGTAGCACTTAAATCTGGATCTACATTTTTTAATCCTGTAGCCAATAATGCAAATGTTGCAGCACTTTCTTCAGAGCCATCGCCAAACGAAATAAGTTTTCGGTTGCCGCTGAATCTTACAGAGGGAGGAGTAATAAGCGTTGTATAAAACCTTGCGAATTGTTTTACTTTAGGATTGGTTTTAAACAAATCGGCTATGCCAGCCTGTTTTAATTGCAGCATTGAAAATAATATAGGATCAAGTGTTGCCTGTGTATAATGTGGTGAGCCGAAGCTGGATCCATTTTCATAAATTGACTGATTTATATCTTCATTAACCTTTTTCAACGCATCTTTTGCCCTGTCTGAAAATTCAGGATCGTTTGCAAGTAATAGAGAAAAAAATATTCTTCCATTGTTACGATACTGGAAGGACATATTAGCTGGTCCGAAGTTTACGCCAGATTTTTCAAAAAGAGGCACATTATTATCGTCCCATACTATTCTCGCCAGCATAGCTATGAATTGTTCTAAGCCTTTTTTTTCTTCATTGGATAATTTAATAGTTTTATCAGCAAAAATGCATGAAGCATATAACGCATAAGTTTTAAATTGTAGTGTTCCCATCCAATAACGTAGTGCAAAACTATAAGTTCCTTCGCCAGTTTCATATATCTGTTGAAGATTGTTTCCCAGATCAATTAATCTTTTTATTAATGATTTTGCCGAATCCGGATAACGCCAGGCATCAAAAATTGGTTTGCCGCTGCTTTCGAGCGCACATATATATTTATAGAATGTTTCATCGGTTTTTATTTTTGTGTATAATGCAGCTACCTGTTCTTCCGGCATGTATACAGCCCCTTTATAAAAAGCGGGTACAACTTTCACCGGGTTTAATTTATACGATTTTATAACAGTGCCAAGCCCTGAGATTTTATTAAGCTCATTCGCTATGGGTTGCTGCTGTTCTGGTGAACGAACATCTGATTTTTTACTGATGAATGCCACCCATTGAAACCGTTTTCTCGGAAACCATGAATTGTCGGGTCCTCTGCGTTGAATAAAAACTTTTATATCTGCAAACTCTTTTTTCTCGGGCGACTTATCTTTTGAATAAACCTGTAACTGCACTCCTGAGAATTTTCCTCCCATCAACCTGTTTGGCTTGCCCTGAAAAAAGCCAAACAGATTTGAGTTGGGGTTTGCTTTATTATTAAAAACCTGCCAATACCTACCTGAGTTTTGTTCTCCCCCTGCAGGTTCCCACAAAACCAGTGAAGGATAAGAAAACGAAGTAGAATAATCAAGATCTATAGTAGCATCCAAAGGATATCCTCTTTCGTTTTCAGGTCGATATACTTTCCCAGGTGTCTCATAACCGTATTTTATTGCTATTGAGGACCAACCTCTGTATCGCGCCACATTGGGCATTAAACCGTTACTTATTTTTACAAAGTATTGTATATCGTTATCTGAATCTTCTTCTATAATGATGGTTTTTTCTCCCTTTTTTACTGTAATAGTGCAGTAATAAAAACCTGGCCCGGCCTCACCGCCAGGATAAGCCTCGCTGCCGTATTTAAATTCATTTTTATTGAATGTATATTCAATTTTAACGATTACCTGCTGACTGCTATTTTCCAATATTTTAACCTTCATTCCCGTTAGAACACCTCCGGCAGATAACTCATTAAAAGTATCATCTGAATATGAACCGTCGCTGTATATAAATGATTGTATAGGAGCAGGGCAAGGTTTGCCTTTTTCGTATGCATTTTCGGAAGGGATTACAATACCTAATAATCCATTAGAAATTTTAATGGCATTACCCACTCTGGCCAATAAAACATTTGAGACAGGCTGAGCCTGAATAGAGAATACAGTAATTGTAAGAACAACAAAAAAAACTATTGCTTTACCTGGTATATTGATTGGGCAGATCACAAATTATATAATTGATCTTTAAGTGCCTGCTGAGATGGATAACTTATTAGTACGGCTCTGTGCGGACGTTGAAAAACGAACATGCTTCCCGCGGCAACAGCAGATGCTCCAGATTGAATTGCTTTCTTAAAATCTTCTACACCAGAGGCCCCTCCACAGGCAATAAGTGGAATATTTAATACACTGCTGACTTTTTGTATTAATTCATAGTCATATCCTTCAAAAGAGCCGTCTTTATCAATGCTGGTTAGTAGTATTTCTCCTGCTCCGGCATCTTCCATCTGTTTAGCAAAATCAATAGGTGAAAGTCCTGTATTTGTTTTACCATTATCTGTATAAACTCTGGATCCTTTTATGAAACTTTTCTTCACATCTATTGATACCATCACACTTTGGCTTCCAAATAATTTAGCAGCTTTAGTAATTAACCCGGGAGTTTCCACCGCAGCCTTATTAATGATTACTTTTTCAATGCCATTATAATATATTGACTTTATCTGATCAATTGAGGTAATGCCCCCTCCGTAAGCCATCGGTATAAATGCTTCACTGGCGATTTCAGCAATTTTTTTTATATCCGGACCACGTTTTTCGCGACTTGCATCAATATCTATAACAGCTATTTCATCAACTTCTTTTTCATTAAAGATTTTTACCGCATTAATAGGATCGCCAACATATTTATAGTCTTTAAACGTTACCGATTTAATTAATCCGCCTTTATGCAATAATAAAGTTGGTATCACCCTTATCCGTCTCACCTAATAATATTTTGCAAAATTTTCCAGGAGTTTCATTCCAAACTTATGGCTTTTTTCAGGGTGAAACTGAACACCCAGTATATTACCGCGTTCAATTCCTACACTAAAATCGTAACCATAGTTGGTAATAGCGAGTGTATCTTCGGTATTTTCAAGTTGCAGGTGGTATGAATGAACAAAATAAAATCTTGGCTCATCATACATTCCTGTAAAAAGTGTTGACCTTTCAAAGCCTTTTATCTCCGACCATCCCATATGCGGTATTTTTTCATTGGATGATAATTTTGATTTATCGAATGCTATTGTTTTACCTTTTATCCATCCAAGTCCACTTTCCACACCCTCCTCACTTTTTGCTGTTAATAACTGTACGCCTAAACATAGCCCAAGTATTGGAACCCTTTTGCTTAAAACGCGCTCATTCAAAACTTCAACAAATCCGGCTTGATGTAATTGTTGCATTCCATAATCAAAAGAACCTACTCCGGGTAAAATAAGCTTATCCGCACCTGCAACAACTTCTCTTTGCGTTGATATAACAGATTCAACCCCGATTTTTTTAAGCATATTTTGTATTGATGTAAGGTTACCTATACCATAATCAATAATTGTTATCATGCCCAAAGTTGTTTTAACTCCCGCTTGAACTTCATAAAAAGAAAGAATCCGGAAATAAGATAAAGGATACTTATTATTATTTTATATGCTATTGCTATATCGCGTAAAAGAAAGACTAAACCTGAAAGCACAATTATTCCGCTTAGCCATAGTAAAGGATAATAAGGTGGTGATTCTTCTTCTTTATAGACACGTAAAAAAAACCCGGAAAAGCCCATGTATAATAAAGCAAAAAAAGTTGTAATTGCTGCTGCTTTTATTCCATATACGGGAACCAAAATAAAATTGAGCCCTATGTTAAGCACACCGGCGATAAATGAAATTTTCCAAAGTTGAGTTGTCTTTTCTAAAAAGAATAATTGATTTGCAGAAGCCCAGTACATGGGGCGATAAACATAGCCCATTATTATTATAATTGCTAATGGGTATGCCTGGCTTAGTTCATTATTTTTTATCAACAGTAAAAATAACTCCTTGCACCATAAGCATATCAAAAAACCTATTGTAAGAAAGATTACCTGAAAGAAAAATGTCATAGTCCTTACATCAAGTTTTGCTTTGAACGTTTTTTTCGCGAATAGCTTGGTATAAAATGGACCTATTGCCATTCCAACTGCGTTGCCAAAAAATTCAAAATAGTTGCCAAATGTATAGGCTAAATTATAGTTGCCTTGCTTTGCAATATCAATACCAACAACATTAAATACAATTCTGTCTGAAGTGTTTATTAAATACGCAGAATAATCGTGTGGAATAGTTGGCAAGGCAACTTTTAAATGCTTAAAGATGAATTTTTTTTTGAATGCTATTAATGGATGTATTTTATATTTAAAAAAAACAGGGTATAGATAAAATAAAAATAAAATGGCTGATGTAATGAAAGATGACAAAAACCAACCCATATAGCCCAAATGAAAAATAGCGATAGAAACATAATTTATTATTATAGAAATTGTACCGGTTAGAGCAGTTAAAACAGCGATGTAAGTTGGCTTTTGAGAAAACTGGTAATATCTTGAGCCAAAAGTAATTGTGGTGTTAAAAAAAGCAGTAGGCAAACAGTTTAGCAGGATTATATACCCCAAATTAAATACAACTTCCTTGGGTATTATAAAATACAAAAGCAGCGCTTGCAATATTGCAAATAAAAAGGACCAGACAAATAAATATCCGTGGATTTGTCGCCAAACGATCTGCCAATGAGCCGGATGTTTGTAAAAAGTATTTACCATAACTATTGCCATGCCCAAATCTCCCAGCCCTCCTAAAACACCTAAATATGCTGTAACCAAACCATATACTCCGTAATCTGTTGAACTTAAAAATGGCGTGATCAGAGGAAGAACTAAAATGTTAACTAATCTGGGTAATTGTGGACCAACAGAATAGATTAATGAATGAGAAAAAATTTTCTTTAACATTATTAGCTATTCCTTTGTGGTATTTGTTTTAATGCAATTTTAATTGCATCCTTATATCCGCTGCTAAAATTATCCTTATTACTTTGTATTATATATTCCTTGCTTACCTCCTCATTTGTTTCTACTGCTGTTATATATTCTTCTATAGTTAAAACAAATTTGGTGAATCTCGTATCTGTCAACTGTGAATAAAATTGATATGCTACATTATCATCGTTAATCAATATGTTACGTACTCCTAAACTCAACGCTTCAAGACAGCATGTTGAATTTGTAGCAGTATGAAAAGTACAATGCCTGACAAATTCCTGAAAGGGTGTATCCCTAACAATTATTATATTTTTAATACTCTTAATTTTTTGTTGTAAGGTTTCAGATAGCGATGCTCTTGGAATAACAAAAAACCCTATGTCTTTTAATGTAGAAGCCACTGGTATAATAAACTCAAGAATATGAGTTTCTGTAATATAATCTGTTGGTATACAAACTGATTTTCTGAATTGTGAAACTCTTTTTATTATATCCTCATTATATGGCAATGTTGCCAGTTTTTCAATATAATAGTTACCTATTATAGAAATATGCGCTCTTTCAATAACATTATTACTTACATCTCGAATACTATTCTTCCCAAAAGTCCAAAGACTATCGGCAGTAAATGCTTGATTTAGTTTTAATCTAGATTCATATCCTGGATGTAACGGACTAATTATGCCATGTTGTAATTCAACAGTTTTAATGCCTAACTTTTTTGATGTATATACTTCAGAATAATAGGTGTAACAACTGGTAAATATACATTTAGGTTGCCATCGCTTTAATAAAAAAGAGAGGACTTTATTTTTCCTAAAAAAGAAGTAAATATCATTTATTCCCGTATCAAAGAGATTATAATTAAGTTTTATTCCATTAATAAAAGTATCCCGTTTGCTGTCTGGATATATAGTAAACGCAACAAACAACCTTGCAATTTGATTGATAATAGATCCATCTAAGACATATTTATGCGAGAGTGATTGCTTTTTTTGAATGTCTCCAGGATAATTTATTAATAGGACTTTGCTTTCTCCAAGCTCATTAATAATACCTGTAGCAAGTTTATCAATGGTTATGTCTCCGATTTTTTTATGCTCTAACGAATTAGAAAAAACTATATAGTCATACCGCGAGAACCATTTTTTGAATTTTGGAATTTCAATAACTATTTTCCCAAAAATCTTCAGGCTATTGTAACTCCGGTGAAAAAGTGCGGACAGATTACTTTTGTTGTAAACAATTTTGGAAGCGGTGGAATTTCTAATTAAAAGGAACCTTAGAATATATCTGTAAAGTGGCCAAATATTAATTCCATTAACCTGTAAATTATTTGCTTCAGGATACCTTTCTTCTATTTCAAAAATTTTGTCCATATTTAAATGGCTGTCCACCCTCCATCAATTACTAAATTATGGCCGGTAATATAGGATGCTTCGTCAGATAACAAAAAAGCAACTCCCGGTGCTATATCCTGGGGTTGTCCTAATCGTTTTAAAGGAACTTTTTTCTCGTATTGTTTAATGAATACAGAAGGCTGGTTATCAAAAATGCCACCAGGCGAAACGGCATTTACTCTGATATTATATGAACCAACGTATGAAGCTAAATATCTTGTGAAGTTTATTAAGCCTCCTTTTATAGCAGAATAAGCCGCTGGCATTGTCATTGATGTTCCTTCATAAATAGTAAAGTCAGGACCAACAATTCCATATATAGATGACATATTTACTATTGAGCCAAATTGATATTTTTTCATGCTTTCAATTATACGTTTACAGCAAAGAAAATATCCGTTAAGATGCATATCAACATTTGCTTTCCACGAATCAATTAGTATATCTTCAAATTTACTACCCCAGTCTTTTGTTCGTGGATATGCATTGTTAACCCATCCATCAATATGCCCAAAATCTCTTTCAATATTAGTTATAAGCTCATCAATCGACTTTTCATTTGTAATATCAGCTACTCGGTTGAGTTTATTAACTTCTTTTTGATTTATATCTGCCGATACTACGACTGCACCTTTTTTTTGAAGGTAATTACAAATATGTGAACCCAGCAACCCATTCCCTCCTGTTACAACTATTATTTTGTTCTCAAGTCCCATTTCTTTCAGTTATACTTTCTAAATACTGGTTTAATGACGCGTGACTTTAATAGCCCATCCATACCGGATTCCAGGGCTTTTTTGTAAACCCTTAAAGAAATTCTTGCGGCTTCTATTGTTTTATTTAAATCATCCTCAGTATGTGCCAGGGAAATTGCTATGTAAGGTATAAGAATGCCATTATTAATCATTTCCTGCTGAAATAATGTTCTAAAGGGCAGAGAAATTTTTCCCTCCGCGTCTTTTGTTACAAAAGCCGGTGAACATGGATAACCCTCACAATAAAAAAAGTCATTAATAGATAGCTTCTTCGCTTCGTCATTTAAACCACTCATTAATTTTGAGCCGTAATTCCAAATATATTCAACTCCATTATCACGCCTTAATATGTCAATAGTTTTAATAAAAGCGCCTAAGGCACTCATTTCTGCACCGTGAGTAGTAGATGTAAGGAATATTCTTTCCATTCCTTCATTTTTTATACCTCCCAGTTGCATAATTTCTCTCTTGCCAGTTAAAGCAGCAACTGCAAAGCCGTTTGCCATCGCTTTTCCAAATGTGCTTAAATCCGGAGTTATATCAAAGTACTTCTGTGCACCATTGATATGCCATCGAAAGCCAGTAATCATTTCATCAATAATAAATACTGCTCCATTTTTATGACACAGGTTTTTTACGGAATGTAAAAAATTTCGTTTTGTAGACGTGGCCTCATTTTGGGAGAAATTTTTGCCCCCCAATTCTCCATTTTCTAAAATTGGGCTTACAGTTGTTGCAGGTTCAAGCATTACACATGCAATTTGTTCCGGATATTCATCAAAAAGTTTTTGTAAAGATGTTATATCATTATAATGAAACTTTAGAGTCAACTTACTGATGTCGTCAGGCACACCAAGGTTCATTACTGTAGACCCAATAAACCAGTCATCAAACGAAAAAAAAGGATGCTCATAAGGAACAGCTACAAACTTCCTTTTAGTATATGCCCTGGCAAGTTTTAACGCCGCTGTTGTAACAGTTGAACCATGTTTTGCAAACTTCACCATGTCGGCGGAAGAAATCAATTCTGTTAATGTTTCCGCGGCTTTTAATTCTGTTAATGATGCCCTTGTGAGATTATTACCTTTTAATATTTCCTGAAGAGCCGCATCAGCTATTTCTTTGTTTCCATATCCAATGTTAACGGATCGAAGTCCCATACCATAATCAATAAACTTCCGTCCTTCAGCATCCCATACATGACAACCTATTCCATGTGATAATATTTGAGGAGCATTATCTGGAAATTGATCATCGCCCCGGGAATAAGTATGAGCTCCACCTGGAATTAAAGAATGTAATTTTTCCGAGTAATTCATGTCAAAAAATCTTCATTGTATTAACAATACCATTATTTATTAAATATTCTGCCCATCCCCAATCAATTTCCTCATCTATTTCTAAGGAACATTCCGGAGGTACTAAATATGGTAAAGTTTTTGGCGTATAAAATGTTTTATATGAACGAAAATCTTTCCATTTGCTAATATAGAATCCTCCTGATGGGGTAATTTGTGTTTCAAAGTTTTGGCGTCCCATACATTTAATCTCTTCGAGCTTTTGTGCAAGAACTTCTAAATAAGCTGAACTATTTTGTACAAAAATTGTATTTGGCCTGTTTTCTTTTACCGCCACAATACTGGTTGCCTGTTCGTCATTAAAAAGTAATTGTATAGCATTATCGATATCTTCATAATACACAAATGGAGAAGTGGGCTCTAATAAAGCAATGCCATCAAACGTATAATTATTTTGTTCAGCAAAATCCATAGCATGTAATACTACATCTATTGAAGAGCTATTATCTCCAGCCAATTCAAGAGGACGTAAGAAAGGAACGAGTGCTCCGGATTGTATGGCGATTTCTGCATATTCTTTACTGTCGGTAGAGCACCAGATATTGTTTGTATGCAAAAAATGTAATGCTGTTTTTACCCGGTATGTAAGCAGAGGAACTCCATTCAACAATTTAATGTTCTTATTAGGAATTGATTTGGACCCCGATCGGGCAGCTATAAGCCATAATATTTGAGGACTCATTAAAGGGAAATATGTTTAATGTCATTTTGTGCTCTTTCAAAGTCTTCATGCCTGCCTATATCAAGCCAATACTCCAAA
This sequence comes from Chitinophagaceae bacterium, assembly GCA_020847395.1. GTDB lineage: Bacteria > Bacteroidota > Bacteroidia > Chitinophagales > Chitinophagaceae > Agriterribacter. The sequence goes on along the minus strand of JADLCD010000040.1, from coordinate 70,415 downwards.
ATGGTATAGTTAACAACTTTATATTTTTTCTTTATTAAATACTCAATAAGGTCTGTGGCGTTAAAAAATGTTTTTTGGGGAATTGCTTTTAATAAAACCTCTTTTTTAATAAGATATATTCCTGCATTTGCAAAGTAGGTATATTTCGGTTTTTCTTTAAGCGATACAATTTTATTTCCATCTACTTCCAAAATAGCATAAGGAAGATCAATCCGATAAGGAATTGACGCGACGGCAGCGTCTGCATTATTAGAGATAAATTCGTCAAAGAAATCATTAAAATCTATGTTGGTCAACAAATCCGAGTTCATTACAAGTACATACTCCTGAGAATAGTGATCAATTTCTGAAACAGAACCTATAGTGCCTAGTGCTTCTGGTTCATAAACATATTCAATTTTCACTCCTTTCTCTTCCCCATTACCAAAATAACTAACGATCTTGTCACTTAAATAATTAACACAAATGTGAAAATGTCGTATACCATACATTATTAACCTGTCAATATTATGCTCTAAAATTGGTTTATCTCCAATTTTCAACATTGGTTTAGGAGTATCCTTTGTTAATGGCATTAACCTTTCGCCTTTCCCTCCTGCCATTATTACTACGGTTACAGGTAATACCGCTTTATATTCGGTGAGGTTTAATATATCAAGCATTTTGCCATCATCGTCTACAACCGGAATTATTGTTATTTCCTTTTTCTTGCATGCTTTAATAAACTCAGTGTTATAATTGTTATTTATAAGTGTTAAGCAATTCTTGTTCATCACTGAAGTTATACTATCAGATACATGTGCATCATTCAATAACCCTCTTCTGATGTCACCGTCTGTTACTGAGCCAAGGAGTATATTATTGCTATTGACTACAAAAAGAACATTTGATGCCACGCCTATTTTGTCAAGGATTTCCAATGCTTTTTTTACGGTAGCATCAGTATAAATAATATTTTTCGACCAATTTTTCATTCTTAACAACTTATGTCAAAAAATGATTTTTTTGTTGTTTTTATTATACCTTTTTCAAGAAGGTGTTGAACAATTTGCTTTGATGTATTACCATTACCATACTGGCTTATACGCTGCTTGCAGGTTTTTAAAAAACCTGGAGACACCGCTTTTTGAATAGCTTTTACAATATCTTTTGTTTCTGGCGAAGTATCAATAACAGTGGAGGGCTTTATTCTACCCTTTTGTCTATCTCCAATATTAACCGCCGGGATATAAAAATAAGGCGCTTCTATTATACCGCTTGAAGAATTGCCTATCACTGCTTTAACAATTTTAAGAAGAGATAAATATCTTATTGTTCCTAAGCTTGTAAAAGATTTTGATGAAAGAGGGTGCTTCTCAACAAACTGCTGAATGAGGTTTGTTATTACTCTACCATCACCATCAGCATTGGGTAATGTAAAAATAATTTTTAAATAAGGAAAATGCTCCAAAGCTCTCAGTAAATTATTCATTTGGCGCTTTGAACTGTTATTCTCCAATGTAACAGGATGGAATGTTACAAGAACTGTATTTTTACTATCTATATCAAATTTTAATTCTTTCTTTAACGCAGGCAAAGAAAGCAACTTTACCGTACTAAGGTTATCTACTCCTATTGCTCCAACATTAAAAACCCTTTCAGGCGATTCTCCTAATTGAATTACTCTTTTCCTGTATGTTTCGGTAGATGTAAAATGCAGATATGCCATTTTAGATATTGCGTGCCTGAATGCATCATCAACTGCGCCTTCTGTTATTTCTCCACCATGTAAATGGGCAATCGGAATTTTAGCTATATGCGCAGCAGTTGCAGCAGCAAAGGTTTCAAACCGGTCTCCCAATAATATAACCCAATGAGGCTTTAATCTTTCAAAGGCATCTGCAAATCCTATTAACCCCAACCCGGTAGATTTTGTTATTGCAGCAGCTGAATCCGCAGACAATAGCATTTCAATTTTGGCATCAATAACAAAGCCATCATCTTCAATTTGTTGATAGGTTAAACCAAACTCTGGAGAAAGATGCATACCGGTTGCTATCAACTGTAATTCCATGCGTGCTTCTTTTGTTATCCTTTTTAACAAAGGAAGAAAGAGTCCATACTCGGCCCTTGAGCCCGTTATTATACAGCATTTTAGTTTTCCATTCTTCATAGCTCTATCAAATCATCTGCCTTAAAATCTTTAGCGGCAATTCCACCAACAATATTATCCCATTGCATAGGATTGATGCCGCCCCCCGGCCTCTTGACTGTTAGATTAAATTCAGTAAACAATTCCCCTTTCTTTATGTCTATAGCAGCAACTATACTTTTACGAGCTATCACTTTGTTTTTTTGTTCAGAATCAGAAGCAATTTTTTCAGAATTCCCTAATGCTTCTTCAATATTACGTATGGATTTAATCATTTGGATTAATTCTCCCGGTTCAAGTGATGCTTTGTGATCCGGACCTTCCATATTTCTGCTTAGGGTAAAGTGCTTTTCAATTATTTTAGCTCCTAATGCAACTGCTGCTACAGGCACTTCTATGCCGAGGGTATGATCCGAATATCCTATTGCTACACCCAATTTATCTTTTATTGTGTTCATAGCCCTTAAATTCACATCTTTAAAGGGTGTGGGATATTCTGTATTGCAATGAAGTATTGTTATATTTTCTTTGGATAAGCCGGCATTTATTATAGCGGTTAAGGCTTGTTCAATTTCATCCAAATCCGACATGCCAGTAGAAAGAATTATTTGCTCAAAACTTTTTGCCATCTTTCTCAAGTAAGGAAGATTAGTAATTTCTCCTGATGGAACCTTACCTAATTTTATATTCAATTTTTTTAAGAGATCAATACTCTCAAAATCAAAAGCCGTGGAGAGAAAAGAAATTCCTTTTTTTGAGCAATACTTTATTAGCTCATAGTGATCTTCTTCTTTTAACTCCAGCTTTGCTAACATCTGTAACTGGGTTTCATCTGAAGAAGTTGTGATTTTTTGATAGCTGGCTTTATTTGCTGTATTGGTAACAAGTTTGTTTGCCTTAAAGGTTTGAAATTTAACAAAGTCTGCTTTTGCTTCAGCAGCAACATCAATAAGTTGCTTTGCTAAAGCAATACTCCCATTATGATTAACTCCCGCCTCTGCTATAATGATGCACCTATTGTTCAATTTTTGCAATTTTTTTTGCGGGATTTCCTGCATATACACCCGGCTCATTAATATTTTTTATAACAACGCTTCCTGCGCCAACAATTGTATTTGATACGATATTAATGCCTTGAGCAACAACACTATTACTTCCAATAAATACTTCATTCCCAATTGTGCAATTTCCATTTATTATTGCACCTGTTGAAATATGACTGTGGTCGCCAATTATACTATCATGTTCAATAAGCGCCTTGTTATTTATAATTATATTTTTACCAATGGAAACATCACAATTGATTATAGCAAGGTTAAACACAATACTTCCTTCACCAAATACGCAGCGTTTTGAAATAATTGCCGATGGACTTTTAATGGTTGCTAATATTCCGTTATTGCGCTTTATATCTTCAAAAAGGGTTTTCCTTACAAAAGAAGACTTTATTTGTCCAACTGTTATTAAAAAATGACAAGATTGTTTTATTAGACCGGGAATGCTGCTATCATCTCCTAAAACCGGGTAAGACAAAATTTTTTTATCAGACGATATTTTATCTATTATTCCTTCAATTTCATAGCTGCCGAGGGACTCAATTATTTCAATACTTGATTTACAATGCCCCCCTGCACCAACTAAAACAATTTTGTTTTTTCCCATTTTATGTATACAGCAACAGTTTCATTGTTGTAAATGCAATATCTCGTTAAATATTATATATATGTGCCTTATATCTTGAAAGATTTTCTTTTATAGAAAACCACTCAATAGTTTTTTCTATTCCTTTTTCAAGCGTAACCTCTGGTTGCCATTTTGTTAATCTCCTTATTTTTTCATTAGATCCTAAAAGCCGTTCTACTTCGCTTTTTGCAGGGCGCAAACGTTCGTCTTCTACAATAATTTTTGCTGATGGATTAATGAGCTTAATGATAGTTTCAGCTAATTCTTTTACACTTATTTCCTGCTGTGTTGCAATATTTATTTCTTCCCCAATTACATTATCGGATAAAGCAATCTGTACAAATCCGTTAGCGGTATCTTTTACAAACAACAGATCTCTTGTTGGGTGAAGTGCTCCTAATTTTATCTCTGTTTTTCCAGAAAGCAATTGTGTTATAATAGTTGGTATAATGGCTCTTGCAGACTGCCTTGGGCCATACGTGTTAAAAGGCCGCACAATCGTTACTGGCAAATCAAAACTTCTGTAAAACGACTCGGCTATACTATCTGCTCCAATTTTGGTAGCAGAATAAGGCGACTGAGCCTGCCTTGGATGCTTTTCATCAATAGGTACATATAGTGCTGTTCCGTATACTTCGGAGGTAGAAGTTGTCAATATCTTTTGCACTTTTGCATCTCTCGCAGCTTGCAAAACATTCAATGTACCCTTAATATTTGTATCAATATAATTATCAGGAGAATGGTAACTATAGGGTATTGCTATTAATGCGCCCAAATGAAATACAATATCTACATTTTGCATAGCAACCCTTATTCCATTAGGGTCTCTAATATCACCTGAAAAAATCTCAATTTCTGACTGCTTTTCTTTTTCGAACGAATCTAACCATCCCCAGTTATTAAAAGAATTATAATAAACGAATGCCCGTATTTCGCAGTTTTCCTCTAATAGCCTTTCAACCAAATGGCTACCAATAAACCCGTCCGCACCTGTTACCAAAACCTTTTTCCCCGAAAGTGTCATCAGATTTTTATTTTTTTATAAATAGCGCCATCACTTTTTTCAAAAAAGAATCTTCTTTTTTTTCTGCCTGAAAGTATTCTCCGTATCCATAACCATATCCATAACCATATCCATAATTACCATATATTCCACCTCCGTATCCGTAGTACCCTTTATATCTACCCTTTGTTTTAATATCGTTTACCAATAAAGCCATATTGGGAAGTCGTTTTTTCTGATATAGCTCTTCAATCATATTTAATTGCTTACGTAATGTATACCCCTGCCTTACAATATATAAACAGGCATCTGCATATTTACTTAATGTAAACCCATCGCTTACCAGTCCTACAGGTGCTGTATCAATAATAATAGCGTCAAAATTTGATTTAAGAAAATTGAATAATTTATCAACATGGTTATCTAGTAGTAATTCAGAAGGGTTAGGAGGTATTGGGCCGCAGGCAATAACAAAAAGGTTAGGTATTTCATTTACTGGCATAATCATTTCTTCAGGAGTAACATTACCCAAAATGTAATTGGTAAGCCCTTTTTCAGCTTTAATGCCTAATCCTTTTATAAGCCTTGGTTTACGAATATCAAATTCAAGAATAACGGTTTTTTTACCTGCTAAAGCCATTACTGCTCCAAAATTAGTTGCAATAAAAGATTTACCTTCTCCGCTTACCGAAGAGGTAACAAGTATTACAGGTTTATCTGTTTTATTAATTAGATATTGCACATTTGTGCGTAAAATTCTGAACTGTTCAGATATTACGGTTCTGCTACCAGTTTTCACTACTAACGCTTCTGTACCGGCGTGTCCTATCTCTCCTACTACCGGCGTTTGTGTTTTCTTACTTATTTCCTGTTTTTCCGTAATCTTATCATTTAGAAACTCAGATAGGGCTATGATTAAAACAGGTATTATAATGCCAACTATAATAGCAATAACATAGATATTTTTTTTATTAGGTTGCACAGGAACGCCTGAGGCGGTAGCGGCTTCTAACGGGCGGGAGCTGGATATAGTTGCTGCAGCAGAAATAGCGGCTTCTTCCCGTTTTTGCAAAAGGAATAAATAAAGATCCTGTTTTATTTTCTGCTGCCGCTCAATATCCAGAAGGTTTTTTGCTTTTGATGGAACGCTGCGGATATTTGATTTTGTAGCATTTGCCTGGTCTATAAGCTTTTTATTTGCAATGGAATAGGATTGCTTTACATTTTTTAGCGCTTCAAGCATCTGCTCCCTTACTTTTTGAATATTTGTATTTAGAAGTACGAGAGCGTGATTTGAAGGCCCGGTTGACTGTAGCATATTTACCCTTTGCAGAATGAGTTGATTATATTGGGTAAGTAAAGGAAGCAATACGGGTTCTTCAATTCCCAAGTCAGCAGGAACTATATTAAACTGGTTTTCGGGTTTATTAATGTAGTTGATCAGGTAGTCAATTACATTCATGCGAACCTGCTGTTCAATTAATTGTTTATTATTTTCTGTAAGTTCACTATAGTAAAGCCTGGATTGCTCCGGCAAATCAATCACTTCATTTTTTTCGCGAAATCTAAGTAAGCCAGATTCTACTGTTCCCAGCTCTTCTTTTATAGTATCGAGGCGTTCATCTATAAATTGCATAGTAACCCTGGATATCTCCTTCTTATCTTCCACATTCATTCTGCCATATTCTTTCATCAATTCATTAATTACGTCTTTTCCAAAATCCGTATTGTCTGTTTCAATAGATATTCCCAGGATAGTGGCCTGTTCAATATTTTGACTAACATTAATAGATTTAGCAAGAGATATGGTAGCTTGTTCGGGTGAGTTGTAAGAAATCGTAAACACAGGACTTGCGAAAACATTGAGAGAAACGTTTGATAAACGATGAAGCTTGAAAAGCCCGTCCGCGGTTTCAAATATCTCACCGTAATTAATAAACGAGTTTGATTTGAAAAACTTAAACTTATTTTCATTAGCTTCTATTTCAAAGCTGAATGACGATGATGAATCTTTCAATGATATTATTTCCAATTTTAAAGGAGATCCTTTATATACATTTGTAGATCTTACTTTTCCAACATTATAGTAGCTTAATTGTAACCCTAAATTTTTAACAACCCTGGCAACCAGTTGCCTTGAATGTAAAAACTCTTGTTCATTATTGAGATTAACATTATTGGAAAATAAAAACATATCTTCAAGCCCTTCCCTGCTACCGCCCATTTTTCCTTCCTTTTCTATATATAAAGAACCGCTAACACTATAAATCGGAGTGGCGTAGCGTATTTTCATAAATGCAAAAACCAGTGCAATTAAAACAAAGGCAGCAATTAGTGGAATATACCTTATATATTTAAAAACAAACTCTTTAAGATTAAAATCTGTTCCTAAACTACTGTCTTCTATACTGATATCGTTCTTATATTGCATCGTTTATCGATAATACGTTAGGCTGATTATTTTCCGCTGCATTACGCTCAATTATTTGAAAATATTGAATATAACAGCAATTGATGTAAGTATCGTTGCGATCGTTGCAACTAATGCTAAGTTTCGGGTTGTTGCCTGGTCGGAAACATTAGGCTTTTTGGGTGTTGATTTTACTATGATGATATCATTTTGTTGAATATAATAATAAGGAGAAAGTAAAACATTAGGGTCATTTACATTTAAATTGCCGAAAACTCTTTTCCCATTCGTTTCTCTTATTACCATTATTGAATCTTTAAGTCCATATAGAGTAATATCTCCAGCTAATCCTAATGCCTCTAAAATATTTACCCTTTCGCTTGGAAAAGAAAAAAGCCCCTGTTTTAAAACCTCGCCAAGAACCGTAAATTTTTTATTTAAAATACGAATCGTAGCATACGAATTTTTTAGAAAAGGATTAAGCTTTTCTTTTAAGCTGTCCTGAAGTTGCTTTGTAGTTAGCCCCTCAACAAAAATCTGACCTATTGTTTGGAAATATATGTACCCCTCATTGTCGACAAGGTAGCCAGACGTAGTTGATGTGCTGGATGGAATATTTCCAGACGTTCCTGTACTTGCGGATGATTGTTGATTGTAAAAAGCCGTAAGCTCAGGGTTGTCACTGTAAACAACTATGCTGAGCACATCTGCTTTTTGAATTGTTGGCTCAGGAAAATTTAATTTGCTAAGATTAACAGTATCAATAGGCCCTTGCAAATACTGCAACTGCTTTTGCGTGCGGCAAGACGAGAAAAGAAGAAAAATTAGAGGAATAAAGAAAAGTAGCCGGCATGGTGGGCTATGTATAATATCGGGTTGAGTTTGGTTTTTCATGCTTGTTGTTGCTGGTTTGGTTCATATGAAGGTTGTAAAAATATATTTAAGAAGCTATATCACTTGTATTTCATTTTTCTCCAGCCCCGCCGTTAATTTAAAACCAAGGCTTTCCAGTATTACCTGTACTTTATTTTTTTCTGAACGTATCACTACCGCTTCTTCGTTCATCAATACACCGGTCATTATTTTTATTCGCTGATTGGGCATAAGCCTGATTGGCTCTGCCAAAACAAACTCATATTCGTTGAGAAATTTTTTGATGGTGTTGATCTCTTTTTCTCTTATCACTGCAGGCTTGCCGTTCCAGTAAATAAAGTTAACAACCCCAGGTATCATTCTCACCTTTTTCATTTCCTCATCGGTAATATGCACAAAAACGTATGACTTAAACAGCGGCTCATTGATAATCTTATACCTGTCACTCCATCTCCTTCTCACCTTGTTCAAAGGACAGTAAGCAGTTATCCCCTTTTCCATCAATAAGGCAAATACCTTTTTTTCCCACCTGGGTTTGGTATATACTGCATGCCATCTTTGCGTGCTGCTCATGTATTGTAACGATAATTAAAAAAATAAAGCATTGATTTACAGCATGGCTTCGCCCTCTCAGTCACATAATGCTTTTTTTGTAACTGCTTAGGTAACCTTGTTTGGGCTTGTATTAACATTGTGTGCTGACATTTCCGGGTTTTATAATGACATTGGACTGGGCTATTTTTATTCTCATCCGCATGTAGCTGCCGGCATTATATTATCATCACTGCAATTACAAGAACTCAAACAAAGTCAGGCGGTTATATGAACGAAACCACCTTGTATTTTCGTACGCAAATATAGATGTAAAAAAGATTCCAGTAATTTTTGAGTTTCAGGCCTTCCGAAAATCAGGTAAGATCGGTATTTGATTTTATATAAGCTTACAACTTTATCTTTTTAATAATAATCAGAATTAGTGCACCTGCCTCGCCTTTGGATATTTCCCTTATTTCTTCAAATTATATATTCTCTCCATTATCTCCACCACTTTTAACCCTTCAAGGGCATTGGTTGTTATGGGCGAACGTCCTTTAAGCACATCAACAACATTTTCAAAAATATAATGATGATTTGCTGCGGAGCCTTTATAAGGACCATAATCGTTTGGCGGGTTTGCCGGCGGGAGCTCAGGCATAACATAATCTTTTATATGGCAAAACTCCACTTCATTCATATACTGCCCCCCAACTTTTACCATACCATTTTCAGCTATTACGGTTACGCTGCTTTCCAGGTTTTTATTCCAGCAGGATGTTGAATAGCTGAAGTTGCCCATGCCGCCATTTACAAAGTCAAACTGCACAAAACCGGAGTCTTCAAATTCGGTTAACCCGCTGTGGTTAAAATTCGCAAAACGCCCGCTGATGTTACTGATGTCTCCAAACAACCAGAACATAATATCAATAAAATGCGAGAACTGTGTAAATAAAGTGCCTCCGTCTAATTTTGACGTGCCGTGCCAGTTGCCTTTAGTATAATAGCGTTCGTCCCTGTTCCAATAGCAATTAACCTGCACAAGGAATATCTTGCCCAAAATACCTTGTCGTAAAACATCTTTCAACCAAACCGAAGTGGGCGAATACCTGTTTTGCATTACACAAAACACCTGCTTATGCTGGTGGAGCGCTTCGTAAATAATTTTTTCGCAACCGGCTTTGGTTAATGCCATGGGCTTTTCAATAACCACATGCTTTCCGGCTTTTAAGCCCATCAAAGCATGCTCTTCATGAAATCCGTTTGGGGTAGCTATGCTTAAAACATCAAAACCGGTATTGCTCTTCAGCAAACTCTCCAGTGAATTAAAGTAATGTGCCGGTTTGTGAGTGTTAAATTTAACATCTGCTTCTGGCAGTACATCACATCCGGCAACCCATTCACATTCAGCATTCTGGCTAATCATAGCTCCGTGGCGTTTTCCAATATGTCCCAGTCCTGCTACTGCAAATTTTATTTTATTTTCTTCTTTCATAAAACTGCTGTTACTATTTTATCTTTTAAAATATATTTTTCATTTGTTTCAGGGCAAAAGGCAACGCCTTCATTATTAAAAACAAGTTTATGGCCGTTTTTACTCATCCAGCCAATTTGTTTTGCCGGATTTCCAACCATTAACGCATAAGCAGGCACAGGTTTGGTAATAACTGCGCCGGCTCCAATAAATGCGTATTCTCCAATTTCGTATCCGCAAACTATGGTAGCGTTAGCCCCAATGCTGGCCCCTTTTCGTACTATTGTTTTCCTGTATTCATCTTTGCGGGAAACAGCGCTTCTAGGGTTAAACACATTGGTAAAAACCATAGATGGCCCAAGGAAAACATCATCCTCACATATAACACCGGTATAAACAGAAACATTGTTTTGTACTTTAATATTATTGCCTAAAATAACCTCAGGCGATACAACTACATTCTGCCCGATATTACAATTTTCTCCAATAATGCAGCGGGACATAATGTGAGAAAAATGCCAGATTTTAGTTCCTTTTCCTATTATACAATTCTCGTCGATAACTGCGGTGGGGTGAGCAAAGTAGTCCATAATTATTAAAATAACCGGAGCGATTAAATATTAAATCACAAGTAATTAATAACGCATTGTTCGCGTATTTCGTGCGCAAATATATATTAAAAGCTTTAACATCTTTTATCCGGTTCCACCATAGCAAATTCAGTATATTCGCAGTTCGTTTATGTGGAAGTTTATACTATATTTTTTTCTGGGCTACCTGCTGTTCAGGTTCATAACCGGCTTTTTAATACCTGTTTTCAGAACGGGTAAACAAATTAAAAGGCAGTTCAATGATATGCAGCAGCGCATGGAGGAACAAATGAAACAGCAACAGGCTGATACAGGCAATACACAGCAAACAGAAAAGTCAGTCAATAACACTTCAGTTGGAGAATATATTGACTTTGAAGAGGTGAAATAACCTACATTTGCCATCCTTTTTCATCACATCTTCAACAATTATGGCAAATCAATCATTCGATTTCGGGTTAATAGGTTTGGGCGTAATGGGCCGCAACCTCTTACTCAATATGGCAGATCATGGTTTTGCAGTGATAGGATATAACAGGAGTCCGCAAAAAGTAACCGAGCTTGAATCGGAAATTGTTCCCGGCACAACGGTAAAAGGCACTTCAAACCTTGGCGAAATGGTTAAGGAACTGAAAACGCCCCGCAGAATTATGATGCTGGTGCAGGCCGGTAAGCCGGTAGACGATGTGCTGGCCGAGCTTATTCCATTGCTTGATAAAGGTGATATCGTAATTGATGGCGGAAACTCTCACTATACCGATACATTACGCAGGGTACAATATATGCAGGAAAAAGGCTTTCATTTTATGGGTGTGGGTGTTTCCGGCGGAGAAGAAGGGGCAAGAAGGGGGCCCAGCATTATGCCCGGTGGCGATAAGGAAGTATATCCTCATGTAAAACCCATGCTCGAAGCGGTTTCTGCAAAAGTAAACGGTGAGCCTTGCGTGGCATATCTTGGTAATGGTGCTGCAGGTCATTATGTAAAAATGGTGCATAATGGTATTGAATATGGTATTATGCAACTCATTAGTGAGGTGTATGATGTGCTGCACCGTGGCTACGGGCTTACCAACGATGAACTGCACCAGGTATTTAAAGCATGGAATGAAGGTGAGCTGCAATCTTTTCTTGTTGAAATTACCCGCGATATCTTCCCTAAAGTTGATGATAAAACCGGCAAGAGGCTGGTAGACCTTATATTGGATAAAGCCGGTTCAAAGGGCACAGGCAAATGGACTTCGCAGGATGCAATGGATTTGGGTATAGCCATCCCAACTATTGATATAGCCGTGAGTATGCGCAATCTTTCTGCTTTAAAAGATGAAAGAGTGGCTGCATCTAAAATCTATCCATCCAATATTAAAATAACCGGCGTTTCTAAAGAAGAGATTATTCAACAGGCGAGAGAAGCCTTATTCTTCGGCACGCTTATCAGCTATGCACAGGGGCTGGCATTATTATATGTAGCTTCCAAAGAATACAATATGGAAATTCCTTTGCCCGAAGTTGTAAAAATATGGAGGGGAGGATGTATTATCCGTTCAACATTGCTTGAAATTTATTACAAAGCATATACCGGCAATCCTGCATTATCAAATATTTTGCTTGACGCCAATATAGCCGCGTTAATTAAATCGAGAGAAGCAAATACAAGGAAATTTATTGCTACTGCTGTTCAGGCTGGTATTCCTGCTGCTGCGCTGAGTGTATCATTAGGGTATTTTGATGCTTACAGAAGCGAAACCATGCCAACAAACCTGATACAGGCACAGCGCGACTTTTTTGGAGCGCACACCTTCCAACGTATTGACGAACCTGGAATATTCCACACCAACTGGCAATAAGTTAATTTAATAAAGCCACGAATGCACGAATTATAAAGTCTGTTTTATTTGTGCATTCGCGGCATACTACAATCAGTTTTGAATTCTTAAAAAATGCAAAACCATAAACGACCACCTGCCTCGCTGATTTTTATTTTTGGAGGAAGTGGAGATCTTAATCTTCGTAAACTAACGCCGGCATTATATAATTTGTTTCTTGACGAATGGATGCCGGAAAAGTTTGGCATAGTAGGTATAGGAAGATCTGATTATTCTGATGAAACATACAGGGGACATTTGCTGGAGGGGATTAAAAAATTTTCCCGCCGCAAGGATGAAGTAGATAATAAGTGGAATGATTTTGCACAGCATGTAAGCTATTTGCAGATGGATGCGGAGAATGATGCCTCTTACCCCAAAATCAGTGATTTTGTAAAAGCTAAGGAGCAGGAATATGGGGAACATCCTAATGTGATTTTCTACCTCGCGGTAGCGCCTCAATTAGTTCCCGATATTGCAAGCAAACTCGGCCCTTTGAATATTTGTGCAGACACAAAATGCACCCGCATTGTTGTTGAAAAACCTTTTGGTCATGATCTTAAAAGTGCGCAGGAAATTAACCAACTGCTCAGCACTATGTTTGATGAAAACCAGGTATTCCGCATAGATCACTATCTCGGCAAAGAAACAGTGCAGAATATATTGGCGTTGCGTTTTGCAAATGCGCTGTTTGAGCCTATCTGGAACCGGAACTATATAGCCAATGTTCAGATAACCGCTTCGGAAACCGTGGGAGCAGAGAGCCGCGGCGCTTATTATGAAAAATCCGGCGCATTGCGTGATATGGTGCAAAATCATATTCTGCAGTTAATGTGTATGATTGGCATGGAAGCCCCGGTATCTTTTGACGCGAATGAAATACGCAATAAAAAGGTTGATGTATTGAATGCCATCCGCAAGATTGATCATAATGAAGTGCAGGATTATGCTGTTCGTGGTCAGTATAGCGAAGGCTGGATGCAGGGCGAACAAGTGCCGGGTTACAGAAGCGAAAAAAATGTTGACCCACATTCAAACATTGAAACCTTTGCTGCGCTTAAATTTTATATTGATAACTGGCGCTGGCAGGATGTGCCTTTTTATGTGCGTACAGGCAAAAGGATGAACAGCAAAAGCACCTTTATTACTATACAATTCCGTCCGGCTCCTAACTATGCGTTTCCCCCGGAAGCAGCCAATAGCTGGAGGCCTAACCGCCTTACTATAGGTATTCAGCCGGAAATGGATATAAGGCTTCGCTTCCAGGCAAAACGCCCGGGGCAAAACCTGGTGCTTAGCCCGGTTGACATGACTTTTAATTACGACGCTTACGATGAACATGAACCTGAAGCATATGAAACCCTGCTGCTGGATGTGATGGAAGGAAATGCTACTTTGTTTATGCGTGCAGACCAGGTGGAAGCAGCATGGAAAATTATTATGCCGATACTGGAAACCTGGGAAACAAGAGAACCTGTTGACTTTCCTAACTATTCGCCAGGCTCATGGGGCCCGGAAGATGCAGAAGCGTTGATTGCAAGAGATGGGTTTAACTGGGCAATGCTGAGTGATGTGAAATAAAGCCCTCACCCCCTGCCCCTCTCCATCCCGCCTGGGCGGGAGAGAGGGGTGCCTAAGTTCAAAAGAGGTTGACGAGATACAGTGAGCGGGAGGTTGTGAATGCAAAAGAGTGCAAAAATACTAAACGTCAAGCCCGGATATATTCGATAGATAATGTGGTAAAACAAAAAGTTTGGATATATTCTGCAGCGCCGCTCCCTTTCCTTCGGAGAGGGAGGAGGAGGGAGAGGCTGCCTTTTTTAAATTATGAATCTTCATATACAACAAAATCCCGAAGCAGTAAGCCTTGAACTGGCTGAATGGATAACAGCTTCTATTGAATCTGTTTTACAAAAACAGGATAAATGTACATTGGTGTTAACCGGCGGAAATTCTCCCAAACGGTTATATGAATTATTGGCAACCAGTCCATACAAAGAACGTATTGACTGGCGCAGGGTGCATATTTTTTGGGGTGATGAACGCGCTGTTCCTTTTACGGATGACCGCAACAATGCTAAAATGACGTATGAGCATTTACTCAGCAAAGTGCCGGTATTAGGGGAGCATGTGCATATTATGCGTACTGATATTGAACCAGAGCAATCTGCTACTGAATATGAAAAAATATTGCATGGCTACTTTGAAGAAACAGGTAAAAGTTTTGATATCGTTTTATCCGGCATGGGAGACGATGGACATACACTATCTCTTTTTCCGGGCACGGCAGTAATTCATGAAAAGAAATTATGGGTCAAAGCATTTTATCTTGCTCCTCAGCAAATGTTCAGAATAACACTTACTGCACCTATTGTAAACCGCGCTGCTAAAATTGCTTTTTTAACTTTCGGCAGCGGTAAGGCACATGCGTTAAAAGAAGTGCTTGAGGGAAAATATAATCCGGATATTTATCCTTCACAAATAATACAACCTGTACGAGGTGAATTGCATTGGTTTACCGATATAGCTGCTGCAACAGAACTCAAAGAAAAGAAATAACTCATCTTCAGGAATAATTTTTTATTCGGCGTATTTATATTTTTTCCTGTTCAGTTTTCTGGCTGGAGAAGGCTCCCCCTTTTCCCATGCGAAGCGATAACTGGATAAAAATTGAGGTTTGGTAAATGAAACAAAAAAAAGATAGAGTATAGTACAATATTTAGATAAAACTAAGTGTTTTATTATGGCGTTTGGTATAAACACTTAGTGCGGATTATATTAATACTACAGGTAAAGTCAAAGGAATGGCTAAGGTTCTGCTACCCGCCATAAAGTCTACCAATTTAATTTATCGAATCCAGCAAAATGAAGGCAATATTACTATCGGCAGTATTATTAGTTCTGTTGCAAACCACTCAATCCCAAATTTCTTATACCTGGAACGGCGCTGTTTCTTCTGCCTGGACAACGCCGGGTAACTGGACGCCATCCGGTGTTCCCGGCATAACAGACGACGTGAAAATAGTAACAGCGTCAAACTTATGCAGGCTTGCTGCAAACACAACGGTTAATAATATTACGCTTACCAGCGGCACATTAGACCTCAATAGTTTTACACTTACAGCAAATGGCACAACAGCTACTTTTTCGTCCGGCACTATTCAAAACGGAAATATAGTCGTACCATCTGCCGGCACAAGTATTTTTGGTACAGGCACAGTTACAATGAACTGCGCTGTAACAATAAGCACGGCAACCATAAGTATACGAAATACTACTTTCCAGGGAACAGTTAACATAACAAAAACCGGCTCAACAGGCGATGCTAATAATGGAAATAATATTTTTAGCGGCATCAGCACTATAACCAATGCAGGTTCCGGTACGTTAATATTAGGCGCTACAGGCGCAGATAAATTCTATAATGATGCTACATTTAATAATTCAGGTAGTAACAGCATGCACGTTGCGTATAACAGCAGCAGTAATATTTTTTCCGGGCTAACCACTTTTAATAATACATCAAGCGGGCCAATATATGTAGGTTGGTATTCAGCAGGCGTTGCTTTTAATAATGATATAATAGTGAATTCTGCCGGTGGTAATGGCGTACAGTTTTGCGGAGGAAGCACAACGGCATCGGCAACAATAGCTGCCGGTCACACCATTGGTATTGGCAGCACAGGCTTTTCGTCTGGTTCTCTTTCTTTAAGGCAACTCACACAAGCGGGCACTACACCGGTTAATATCGCTTTAAGCGGTACCGCAGAACTAAGATTTGGCCCTACTGCTAATTTTGGAGGACCTGTAACCGTTAGTTCTCCCAATATTTATACATCTTCTACTGTTTTTAACAGTGTAGTTAATTTTACAAAAACAGACGGTACAACCAGTAACGCATCCTCAGGAGGAAACACCTTCAACTCAACCCTTACTGTTAATTATACATCTGCTAATGGAACAGGCTATTGGTCGTTTGGCAATGGCTTACCGGATGTTTATAACGGAGATGTATACTCGAATAATAATAGTCTCGACAGAATCATCTTCGGGCATAACTCAACCAATAACCAGTTTAATGGTAATCTTATCGTAACCCAAACCGGTTCTTCAAGAGGCACATCACTTACCTGGAATAACGGATCAACCGCGGTGATGGCTGCCGGCAAAGCAATATCAATTGGTGGTGCAGGATATAGTGCCGGCTATCTTTATATACAGGGGTTAACCCAAAATGGAAATGTTCCCATAAATTTAACCACTACCGGTTCGTCCTCTGTATATACCGGTGAGGGTAACACGTACAATCCCACTGTTATAGGAGGAGCGTTTACTGTAAGCGCTCCTGATATTTATATAAGAGGAACAACTTTTAACAGCGATGCATTTATAACAAAAACCGGTGGCGGCAGCAATCATAATAATAGTAAACAAAATATTTTCAATGGTAATGTATCTATAGACCAGCAAAGCAGCGGCGGTTATTTTATGCTGGGCTATAATGCTAATGACCAGTTCAATGGCAATATTACGGTTAGTTCAACCGGTACCGGCGGTATCAGTCTTGGATGGACGAGTGGTGCAGGCAACCCTACACTCGCTGCCGGCAAAACAATTTCTGTGGGAGCAGGAGGTTACGGTGCCGGCTACCTGCAGTTAGGCGGATTTACCCAAACCGGCAGTAATCCCATCAACCTGAACTTAACCGGTACATCATCTTTTTATGTTGTTAATCCCGGCACTCCATCTACTTTTAATGGAGCATTAACCGTAACAGCACCGGATATTTATTTACGCGGCGGTATTTTTAATAGCGCTTCAACTTTTACTAAAACCGGCGGCAGCAGCAATCACAATAATAGCGTTCAAAATATTTTCAATGCACCTCTAACGATTAACCAGCAAAGCAGCACGGGTTATTTTATGCTCGGGTATAATTCCAATGATTTGTTTAATGATGATATTACCGTAACCTCAACCGGTACAGGTGGAATTTATTTAGGGTATTCTTCTGGTACAGGAACGCCCACATTAGCGGCCGGAAAAACATTACTCACCGGTGCTGCCGGCTTTAGCGATGGCTTCTTAAGTTTAAATACATTTACCCAGTTAGGAAGCGCGCCAATAAATCTTGCCTTTACGGGTACTACTTCTATGCTACGCTTTGCGCGCAATTCTGTTATAGGCGGAAACCTTACCGTTAGCAGTCCAAATATTTATTTTGATGGATGTACATTCAATGGAACGGTAGATGCAACAAAAACAGGCGCCGCACCAAACGCCTCTGTTGGCGGAAACATTTTTAACCAGCATTGTGCCATTACTAATAGCGGCAGCAGTTATTTATTGCTTGGAAATAACCTGCCTGACATATGGAATGACGATGTTATTTTTTCTGATAACGGCTCCGAAAGATTGTTGCCATGCTGGTCATCGGCAGGTAACCAGTTTAATGGCAATATATATGTAAATACATCAGGCAGTGCCGGTGGCATTCAGTTTTGTGGTGGCAACAATACCGCAACGGCAACATTAGCGGCAGGCAAAACAATACAAGCCGGTACTACCGGGCTTACTGCAGGATATTTAATTTTGCGGCAGTTTACACAATTGGGTAATGCACCAATAAATCTTACGCTCAGCAGCACTGCTACCAATTTGCAATTCGGGCCTTCTTCTTCATTAGGAGGAAATGTAACGTCTACCAGCCCCGGTCTTTTCTTCAATGGTTGTACATTTTCCGGCACTGTAAACGCAACAAAAACCGGGAACAACAGCGACGCAAGTAGTGGTAATAATATATTTAATAACAATACAATCATTACCAATGCCGGCGCAGGATATTTATTATTTGGAAACGGAAATGCAGACCAATTTAACAGCACTGCCACTTTTAACAACACCGGAAGCAATAATATATATGTAGCATATAATAGCAGCAATAATATTTTTGGCGGCGTAACCACTTTTAATAATACACCTGTTGGCAATACTTTAATATCTGTTGGTACATATAGTGTCGGTTCTGTTTTTAATGATAATATTATTGTTACTTCCACCAGTGGACAAGGAGTACAATTTTGCACCGGAAATGCAACTGCTTCGGCTACTTTATCTGCCGGCAAAACAATTTCAATTGGAAGTGCAGGCTTCTCATCTGGTACATTATTGTTGAGGCAATTCACGCAATCGGGAAGCACCGCTCAAAACCTGTCGCTTACCGGAGCGGCAGCACTAACCTTTGGCCCATCTTCTTTATTTGAAGGAAATGTAACATCTTCCAGCCCCGGCTTATATTTTAATGGATGTACTTTTTCCGGCACGGTAAATTCAGTTAAAACCGGCATTACCAGCGATGCAAGCAATGGTAATAATATTTTCAACGGAAATACCACTATAACCAATGCCGGATCAGGATATGTGTTACTGGGTAATGGAAATTTGGATCAGTTTAATGCTAATACCACATTCAATAATACCGGTAGCAATAGTATATATGTTGCTTATAATAGCAGTAATAATATTTTTGGAGGAACAACCACATTTAATAATTCGCCTGTTGCCAATACTGCTATTTATGTTAGTACGTATAGTGCAGGAACGGTATTTAACGACAACATAATTGTTTCATCTGCCAACGGACAAGGTGTGCAATTTTGTTCAGGAAATACAACAGCCTCAGCAAATTTATCAGCAGGTAAAACCATCAGCGTTGGTGGTGCTGGCTTTACAGCGGGCACATTATTACTGCGGCAATTCACGCAAACAGGCAGTACAGCACAAAATATTTCGCTCACAGGTTCAGGCATATTAACCTTCGGGCCTTCTTCTGCCTTTGGTGGAAATCTTACATCTTCAAGCCCTTCTTTGTATTTTAATGGTTGTACATTTTCCGGGGTAGTGAATGCAACAAAAACCGGTTCAACCGGTGATGCAAGCAGTGGTAATAATATATTTAATGGTAAGGCTTATTTTATAAATAATGGTACAGGTCAGCTTTTAATGACAAATTCATATGGAGATACTTATAATGATGATGTGAGTTTTACAAAAGGAAATACAGGATTGGTTTATCCGAATTATAACCAAAGCAGTAACTATGCAGGAAGTGTAACCATTGCTTCAACTACCGCCATAACATTTGGCGCAGGTTCAGGAACAGCGGTATTTAACGGGTCAGGCACGCAGAATATATCCATAACAACCGGCACTCCAACGCCTGTGTTTACAAGATTATCCATTAATAACAGTGGTTCCGGCGTGAATTTAAGCAACACTTCTATTAATGTTTCTCAAAGCCTGGTATTAACATCAGGTTTATTGAAAACCACCACCAGCTATATTTTAACCATGCTGAATAATTCAACAGTTGCAGCGGGCAATGCTTTATCTGCCAGCTATGTAAATGGCCCGATGCGTTATCAAAAATCCGCTTCAGGCAGTACTACATTAAACTTTCCTGTAGGTAATGGCAGCGATTGCAGACCGGTTTCTCTTACTGTAAATCATACTAACGGTACATTGTATACGTACCAAGCACAATTATTTAATGCAAGTGCTGCAGCGCTGGGATATACTTTGCCATCAACGGTAACTTCAGTTTCAACAGTGCATTATTATACAATAGGACGAACAGATGGTTCAGGTAACAATCAGCCTACTGCAGGGCTTGGTGGCAATCAAACCATACAAATATTTTTTGGGGCAAACGACCTGGTTACAGATGGCAGCAATATAACTGTTGTAAAGAATACTTATACCGCTGCTACATCCTGGGTTGATGTAGGCGGAGCAGGTGGTCCCCCTTATGCAGGTGGTATAAATCTTACCGGAAGCATTACTTCAACTTCTACGCCAACAGCCTTTAATTCATTCTCAACTTTTGCTATTGGCTTCAGGGTAATTACTGTTTTGCCAATAACATTACCGGAGTTTACAGCAAAGACCAATAATAATTATGTTGATCTTGCATGGACAACAGCATCTGAAATAAATAATGACTTTTTCAGCATTGAAAGGAGTAATGACGGCGTAAATTTTGAACTGTTGCAAACTGTGAATACCAAAGCTGTTAATGGCAATAGCAAGGTTAATTTATATTATACCGCACAGGATAGAAATCCCTTTAACGGGCGCAGCTATTATCGCTTAAAACAAACAGATCTGAACGGTAAATATGTTTACTCAAAAATAGCAGTAGTATCATTCGATAAAAGACAAACTGTTTCAATTTATCCAAATCCTTCCGTTGGTTCAATATGTATCAGCGGGCTTGAAGGCAATACAGCAAAAGCGGAATGGTATGATGTAAGCGGAAGAAAAGTTTTAGTACAATCAGCAGCTATTCAAAATGGTGTTGCAAAATTTGATACCCGCCTCTCAAATGGTATATACTTATTAAAATATACAACGGAGAAAAACGCTCCTCAGGCTCAGCAAATAATTATCAGGCGATAATATAGTACGCGAGTTCTTCAATAAATTTTAAAACAGCAAACGCAGCATTTTCTTTTGCGTTCGCTGTTTTGTTTTGTACGCTGCGTAAGTTAAAAGATTGCCATCTCTTCAAAATAACAACGTATAGCTAAAATATATTCCGCTTATTCAACGTACTTTTGCGGCTCAAAAAATAAACCTATAATGAACTGGCAGGAATACCTTGATTATACACATGAAATTTTGAGCAGCGAAAATCCACAACCCCCTTATAATAACCCGGATTATTATCACTACACAAAAATGAATGATACCCGCATGAAACGGTGGGTTAAAACAAATCCTGTAACGGATGAAACAAAGATTGTTTTACAACAAATACAAAAACCACAGCAATGGGTTGTTATTACCGAACCCTGGTGTGGCGATGCGGCGCATATAGTGCCGGTTATTTATTTGATGAGTGTTCTCAATAATAATATCACGCTTAAGCTTCAATTGCGCGACAGTGGTTCCGAAATAGACAAATATCTTACCAACGGAACAAAATCTATTCCTATGCTGATTGTTCGGAATGAAAACAACGAAGACCTGTTTCACTGGGGGCCAAGACCCGAAAAGGGCCAGGAACTTTATAATTCATTACGGGAACGCAACGCTGATTTTGAAGAGACAAAACTGGCTATTCAGAATTATTATAATGATGATAAATCTTTAAGTACGCAAAAAGAAATTATAGCATTGCTGAAAGCGTATGTTGCTTAAAGCCGGGAACTTTATTTCGCTAAAAAATAATTAAATCCTCTAACCTGCGTGTTGTTTAAAAGAATAATAGGCATTATTAAATAAATGAACTAACTTAATAGCAACTAAAGTTCTTTTTTTATGACACGCCATATGATCTCACGAATAGCCGTTTGGCTTTTAGCGATTGTAATGATTGTATTCGGGATTATGCACTTCAAAAACCCGGATGCAATGTTAGTTTATGTTCCGCTCTATATTCCCGGAGGAATAATTTGGGTGTACGTGGTTGGTATAGCTTTTATCCTCGTAGGGCTTGCTTTTATCCTGAACCGTTGGGTAGCAGTTGCGGGCTTTATTCTTGCCGCACTGTTGATCTTTTTTGTTTTACTTATTCATTTGCCTAATTGGCGCAACTCAGGAGACCCTGCAATGCGGCAAGTTGCTTTAGTGAATATATTAAAAGATCTTGCTATTGCCGGATTTGCATTGTTTATAGCCAGCAATGCAAAAAATCAACGTTTGTATGAATTGACTTGATGAGGTACTCCTATTCCTGAACTTCCTGTATATTATACCCATAATTAGTGGGCAGAAATACTTGTTTGTGCAAGGGCATAAGTAATATTATTTTATAAAGTCTCCTTATTTGATGTGCCTTTACCAGGAAGGAACAGTAACTTCTCTGCCTCCTTTATATACCTTTGCGCAAATCACTTTCTATGGTTATTGATTTTAATGAATTACTCACGGTAGTGTTTACCCTTTTTGCAGTAATAGATATTGTAGGTTCCGTACCTATCCTCATCTCTATACGCGAAAAATCCGGACCTATTAATGAGGTAAGAGCTACCGTTATTTCCGGGGCATTAATGGTTATATTTTTATATGTTGGGCAACCATTCCTGCATGTGCTGGGGCTTGATGTACGTTCCTTTGCCGTAGGAGGCTCTATTGTAATATTTATACTTGGTTTGGAAATGGTGCTTGGCATGGAATTTTTTAAAAGTGAAAAAGATGTAAAAGCCGCTACACTTGTACCTATTGCTTTTCCTTTAATAGCGGGTTCAGGTACTCTAACTACGATTATTTCATTAAAGGCAAATTATGGGCAAACTACTTTACTGGTAGCAATCATCATCAACCTTATTATCATATTTGTAGTATTAAAATCACTCGGTTTTATAGCCCGTTTACTGGGAAATGCAGGGTTACTCGCCGTACGTAAATTTTTTGGCGTAATATTGCTCGCTATTGCTGTAAAAATTTTTGCCAGCAATGCACCCGGTTTAATTTGAAATTGAGATTTTTCAGATCAGCAAATTGCCTTGGCCTCGTAGTACAATGGATAGTATAAGAGTTTCCGAAGCTCCAGATACAGGTTCGATTCCTGTCGAGGCTACTAAAATCATAAATGCCGTTTGCTTTGAATTGAACCGATTTTGAAAGCAGCATTTCTCGGATGTTTGGTATTTCCCCGCGATTAATTTTTTGGCAGTACTTTCATTAATCCTTTACAAACGGCCTCGTTATTTAAACACTTCTCATACAATTCCAGGTTTTCACTTTAAATTTAATAGCTACAATGTGCATTGGCGGTATGAAGTTTGAAGGATTAGTATTTTAATAATAAACATCTTGCAACAAACAATGTATAACGTAAAATTTATCAGGGCAAACGCTGATGTTATATACCGTGCTTTTAGTAATGCAAAAGCGCTTGAAAACTGGCTGATACCAGATCATATGACCGGAAAAATTCAGCATTTTGACTGGCGGGAAGGCGGTGGCTATTTAATGTCGCTGTTTTATCATGGACATATTGCTCATCATGAAAAAACTACAGGTATCGAACACCGGCACACTGCAAAATTAATTGCGATTAAACCCGCAGAAGAAATAGTGATGTCTATCCGATTTGATACCCAGGATCCACAATTTTCGGGAGATATGATGTTGATAATTCGTTTCGAGTCAAAGGGAGGTGGAACTGATATCAGTTTTCTTTTTAAAGACATACCCACTGGCATTAGTTTTATAGAAAATAAAAATGGAACGCAGCAATTATTGGATAAGTTGGCCTTGTATGTAGAACAAGGTAAGCTATGCGTAGATGAAGATTCAGATGAAATTAATGAACAGGAGTCCGATGGATCAGCAAATGCATTTCAATGGAAATAATAGGGTAGAGGAGATATACAAATGCGCTTATTTTGCAGAAATTGTAATACAAACTTGTGTCTCGCTTAATCATCAAAGAATATAGTGCATTGTAATGAAAAATTAGATGGGAAACAAGCTTTCACGCCTCACATTTGTCGTTTTCCCATAGCACTAACACTCTTCGTTAAAATAAATTTTGTAATACTTTTTTCCGGTTTCCTCATCAATTCCGCGAAGATAAGAAGGAGAAAATATTTGCCTTGGTGATTATCTTTTGAGTATCCGCATAAGAAAATCATCTTTCTTTTTCGCAT
Organism: Chitinophagaceae bacterium; assembly: GCA_020847395.1. GTDB lineage: Bacteria > Bacteroidota > Bacteroidia > Chitinophagales > Chitinophagaceae > Agriterribacter. Next base: position 46,198 of record JADLCD010000040.1, on the reverse strand, counting down.
AATTATCTATTTTAATCGTTAGAAATACCATATGAAAATCATCCCGTTTATTAAAAGCAAAATGCTTAAAGTAAGACGAAAATACATAGCACTCGACATGGATATAGCGTTGCTTTATAACATTGAAATAGAAGTATTTAGACAAACTATAAAAACAAATGCCAACCGGTTTACTAAAGACGGCATGTTTCTGCTTACTAAAAATGAATGGAAAAATCTCAATATAAATATTGAAACCTTAAAACATAATTCATTGCCAATTGATGGTGCTAACGTATATCCTTATGCTTTTACTGCACAGGGAGTTGTAACCCTTAACGGTATATTTCACAATATTCGGGTAGTTAAGATAAATATTGCCATAATTCAGGCATTTACCGACATGGAAAAGGAAGCGGATACAAACTGATGACACGTAAAATCTCTGAATTAAACCGATTCAGGCAAATCTTCTCCAGCCTTAGATCAACAATAGTTTACCAGATATGTCATTTTCTTCTCTGAAAGCCATTTCTATTCAAAAAACATTTATCTTAAAAGCATAATATCGGTCTTCATTTAAAATAATGAGGACTTTAAATTGTGCTACGGTAATGATAAAAATTAAAACAGGCTTGCAGGCATCTCACTTAAATGCCAAACTCAAAGCATTCTGGGATCTCTCCGCTAAAAAGATTTTTCTTATTGAAAAAAATTATGACCACAGCAAAGGTTCGCCGGTATTTACCGCAGCAGGAAAATACACTACAAGAGGTTGGACTGAATGGACACAGGGCTTTGAATATGGCGCTGCTATTTTGCAATATGATGCAACAGGCGATAAAAAAGTGCTTGAAACAGGAAGACGAAATACGGTAAGCCAGATGGCGCCGCATATCAGTCATATAGGCGTGCATGACCATGGGTTTAATAATGTGAGCACATACGGCAACCTGCTACGCCTTATGCACGAAGGAAAAATTGAATTCAATGAATGGGAGAAACAATTTTATATACTGGCATTAAAAATTACCGGTGCTGTACAAGCCAGCCGCTGGACGGTTATTAAAGATGGCGGTTTCATTCACTCCTTTAATGGCCCGCATTCATTGTTTGTAGATACTATTCGCTCAGTTCGTGCACTTATTGTTTCACATAGGCTTGGGCATTTTTTACAGGCGGAAGGCGATATAAAAATTAATTTATTGGAAAGAGCCATACAACACCTTTCGGCCACTGCAAAATATGCTGTATTTTATGATGAAGGGCGCGACACTTATGATGCATGGGGCCGCACTGCGCATGAATGTATTTTTAATGTGAAGGATGGTAACTATCGTTGCCCTAATTCGCAACAAGGCTATACCGGCTTCAGCACTTGGACACGAGGACTTGCATGGGCAATGTGCGGTTTTGCGGAAGAGCTGGAATGGTTTGAGCAATTAAAGGAAGATACTGTTCCTGGCGGCAAAAAAGCCATAACAGATATCATGCTTAAAGCCGCAAAAGCAACCTGCGATTTTTATATTGATAACACACCTGCTGATGGCATTCCTTATTGGGATACAGGAGCGCCACAGCTGCATCGCCTTGGAGATTATCTTAATAACCCTGCCAATCCCTATAATGATTTTGAACCTGTTGATAGTTCTGCGGCTGCAATAGCAGCGCAGGGATTATTGCGCCTGGGGAAATTTTTACAACAAAAAGGAGATAAAGAAAGCGGAACCCGGTACTGGCAGGCAGGACTAACAGTGTTGGATACCCTCTTTCATGAACCCTACCTGAGTACAAAAGAAAATCACCAGGGATTGATATTGCATTCTATCTACCATCGCCCTAACGGTTGGGATTACACGCCGGAAGGAAGTAAAATACCAAACGGAGAATCGAGTATGTGGGGTGATTATCATGCAAGAGAAGCAGCACTGTACCTGCAGCGCATTATTAATAACGAAATGTATTATACTTTCTTCAATATACAATAGCGGTAATTTTTCTGCGGATATAAACATAATAACAATGAGTGTAGCGCCACATAAAGATTTTTCAAGATTATGCATACATACCATCACTACCAGGCCCTGGAATATTGAAACGGCTGCCCGCAGGTATGCGGCGGCTGGTGTAAAAGGCATTACGGTGTGGCGTGATGCGCTGGATGGTCGTGATATAAAGAAAACCGGCAAATTACTGCGCGATGAAGGATTAGATATAGTATCACTTTGCAGAGGCGGATTTTTTCCTGATGTTGATAAAAACAAAAGAAAACTTGCTATTGATGATAATAGAAAAGCGATAGAAGAAGCCGCCGCATTAGGCACTTCATTGATTGTGCTGGTTTGCGGCGCCAGTCCGGCACAAAGCCTTGAAGATTCAAGAAAGCAGATACAGGAAGGAATTGAAACGGTATTGGCCGACGCATCGGCGGCTGGCGTAAGGCTTGCAATAGAACCATTGCATCCGATGTATGCAGATGCACGCTCTGCCATTAATACCTTAGGCCAGGCAAATGATATGGCTCAAGCAATCAATTCTCCGATGGTAGGTGTGGCTGTAGATGTATATCACCTGTGGTGGGACCCTGCGCTGGAACAGGAAATAAAACGCTGCGGGCAAAATGATCATTTGTTTGCTTTTCATATCTGCGACTGGAAATCACCGACAACAGATATGTTGCTCGACAGAGGATTGATGGGAGATGGATGTATTCCTATACGTAAAATCCGCTCCTGGGTAGAAGCTACAGGGTTTAATGGTTTTAATGAAGTGGAAATATTTTCAACCCAATACTGGGAGGAAGATCAGTCGGTTTTTTTGGATAAGATAACCAAAGCGTATATCGAACACGCATAAGATGTATTATACATTAATGAGGTGAGAAGTGAAACGTGAGAACCTCGCATTTATCGTATCACTTTTAATAATTAAAATAACAATAGTAGGTAAAACATTTAAATAACACAATGATGAAAGAACATAAAGTGGGCATTATTATGAATGGCGTTACAGGTCGTATGGGCACTAACCAGCACCTGCTGCGCTCGATAGCTGAAATTATAAAACAGGGTGGCGTAAAAATTGCACCAGGCGAAACAATTATGCCCGATCCAATATTGGTTGGCCGCGATGAAAACAAGTTGAAAAAACTTTGCGCCTTATCAGGAGTAACTAAAATGACTACCAACCTCAGCGAAGTAATGGCCGACCCTTACTATACTATTTATTTTGATTCACAAACAACTACCCGACGCGCTGAGGCGGTTCGCAAAGCAGTGGCTGCGGGCAAACATATTTATTGTGAAAAACCTATTGCTATTGATACTAAGGAAGCAATGGCGCTTTATAAATTGTGTAAAGATGCAGGGGTAAAAAATGGTGTTGTGCAGGATAAGCTCTGGCTGCCGGGAATTATAAAACTGAAGCGCCTTATACAACAAGGGTTTTTTGGCAAGATACTTTCTGTGCGCGGTGAGTTTGGTTATTGGGTTTTTGAAGGAGACTCGATTCCTGCGCAACGCCCCTCGTGGAATTACCGCAAAGAAGATGGAGGCGGAATAATTATTGATATGCTTTGCCATTGGCGCTATGTTTTGGATAATGTTTTTGGAAAAGTGAAATCAGTATCCTGCCTTGGCGCTACGCATATTCCTGAAAGAATTGATGAACAGGGTAAGCCATATAAATGTACTGCCGATGATGCGGCGTATGCAACGTTTGAATTGGAGAATGGCGTGATTGCGCAGTTCAACTCTTCGTGGGCGGTAAGGGTAAGAAGAGATGATTTGCTGACATTGCAGGTGGATGGCACCAAAGGCTCTGCCGTAGCGGGTTTGCGGGAGTGTTATATTCAACACTATGGCAATACACCCAAACCGGTTTGGAATCCTGATATTACTCAGCCCATTAATTTTTTTGAAGGCTGGAGTAAAGTGCCTGAACAGGAAGTGTATGATAATGCATTTAAAGTACAGTGGGAGTTATTTTTAAAACATGTTGTGAAAGATGAGCCTTTTCCCTGGGATTTATTAGAAGGCGTAAAGGGTGTGCAACTTGCCGAAAAAGGATTGGAAAGCTGGGAAAAGAAAAGCTGGTTGGATTTGCCGGAATTAAAAAAGATATGATGATTGCAAATTAGTTTGCAGCAATATATATGCTGAACAGAGCATAGAAAGTTGAAAAGCGCGACGCCTGCCCACCGGACAGCCAGGCAAAAAATGCTTAACAGCAGCAATGCTGCTTAGTTCACAAAAAAATAAACACGCATGAAAAGAGTTGCATTGATTACCGGCGGAACAAGAGGAATAGGTTTTGGTATTGCCACTCAATTGGCAAGAGAAGGATTTAATATTGCGGTGAATGGAACGCGCCCTGAAGATGCTGTGCAAACAGCGATTGATGAACTGAAAGCATCAGGCGCAGCAGTAATTTATTGCAGGGGGAGTATTGCGTCTGCTACAGACAGGGAAAACATGATTCGCAATACCCGGGAGCATTATGGCGCTTTGCATATTTTGGTGAACAATGCAGGTATTGCGCCAAGAGAACGTAAAGATATCCTGGATGCAACTGAGGAAAGCTATGATGAAGTGATGTCGACAAATCTAAAGGGTTGCTATTTTCTTACGCAAAAGGCAGCCAACTGGATGATAGAACAAAAACAACAGGATAAAGACTTTAATGGTTGTATTATTAATGTGAGCTCAATATCTGCAACGGTAGCTTCGGTAAATCGCGGTGAGTATTGCTTATCGAAAGCAGGATTGAGTATGGCAACACAACTGTTTGCGGTAAGGTTAGGTGAGTATAACATACCGGTATATGAAGTGAGACCCGGCATTATCCGCACCGATATGACTGCAGGCGTAAAAGAAAAATATGATAAATTGATAAGTGAAGGACTATGTGTACAAAAACGCTGGGGTGAACCGGAAGATGTAGCCAGGGCAGTAGCAGCGCTTGCAAAAGGTAGCTTTTTGTATTCTACCGGGCAGGTAATTATGGTAGATGGGGGGATGACGATACCGAGACTGTAAGGAGGTGAAAGGTAGATGGTGAGAGGTAAAAGGTTGAAGTTTCTGGTTACAAGTTTCAGGTTGTACTAACGATAATGTATACACGATATTTACTAACATCATATAACAAAGCACATGCAAATGCCAACATCTACATCAACAATGAGCCAACTTATGCGATTGCCGGTTTTGGTAGCGGCGCTCGGTTATATGGTTGATATGTACGATCTTTTTCTGTTCAGTATTGTTAGGGTACCAAGCCTTGCCTCATTAGGGCTTTCGCAGGAAAGCATTATGCAGGACGGGCTAATGCTGCTAAACCTGCAAATGGCCGGTATGCTGATTGGAGGTATTTTTTGGGGAATTATGGGAGATAAGCGGGGAAGATTATCTGTATTGTTTGGTTCTATTTTAATTTATTCTTTGGCTAATATCGGTAATGGATTAGTTCATTCAGTAGGCGCGTATGCCGTGTTGCGTTTTATTGCAGGCTTTGGACTTGCCGGCGAATTAGGCGCCGGTATTACATTGGTATCAGAAATACTACCTTCGGAGAAAAGAGGGTATGGGGCAACGTTAGTAGCAACTATGGGCGTGCTGGGTGCATTGCTGGCCTATCTTGTTTCTTCTATTTTCGACTGGCGCATATCGTATTTTATTGGTGGCGGCTTAGGATTGCTATTGCTTATTTTACGGTTCCGTGTTTTTGAATCGGGCATTTTTGAGCAGCTTAAAGAACAAAAAGTGCAGCGGGGAAATGTGATGATGTTGTTTAATAACCGTAAACGATTTTTTAAATACCTGAATGGGATAATTATTGGGATGCCGATATGGTTTGTGGTGGGTATATTAATTACCTTCTCTCCTGAAATTAGTACTGCGATGGGTTTAGAAAAACCTATCAATGCAGGAAAAGCAGTAATGTTTGCATTCTCAGGTCAGGTAGCGGGTAACCTGGTAAGTGGTTTTTTAAGCCAGTATTTGCGAAGCAGAAAAAAAGCCATTTTGGTATTTCTCTCCATATCGTTTTTGTTGGTGCTTGTTTATTTACTGGCGCCAATTAAATCTGCTAATATGTTATATGTAGTATGTGCCTGTCTTGGGTTTTCCAGCGGTTACTGGACGCTTTTTATTACCGTAGCCGCAGAACTCTTTGGCTCTAATCTAAGGGCTACGGTAGCTACTACCATTCCCAATTTTGTACGTGCAACAGTTATTCCGCTAACTGCGCTTTTCTCATTATTAAAACCCGGTTCAGGTATTATTTACAGCGCACTGATTACAGGTTTGCTTGCCTATCTTTTAGCTTTTATAGCGCTGTTTTTCCTGGAAGAAACTTTTAAAAAAGAAATGAATTATGACGAAGAAGAAAAATGAGTGGTATGACAGGATTGGTGAGTTTATCATTAACCTCTGTTCATTTTCAACTAGTAAAATGCATGCCTGATAATTCATACAAAATAATTTACATAAATGTTGCGGAATAACCCTAAGTGCTTATACTAAGGCGGATATTTTTCAAACAAAAAAGCTAAATAATTTAGCAAATTGCCTTGAAAAAATTGTACTTTAGTGGATGGCTTTGGTTAAGCCGGAAAATGGTGAGTTATGCAATTACAAATTATTCACAGCAGGATATATGATATACGAGGGCAAAAGGCAATGCTGGATCTTGATTTGGCTATGTTATATGAAATTGAAACCAAATATCTGAAACGCGCCGTGCGGCAGAATGCTAAAAGGTTTCCGGCTGATTTTATGTTTGAACTTACTAAAGATGAGTTTGAACATTTGAGGTGCAGATTAAGCACCTCAAACCAGCGCGGAGGTAACCGGTATTTGCCTTTTGCTTTTACAGAGCAGGGAATTGCCATGCTAAGCAGTGTGTTACATACCGATAAAGCTATTCACATGAATATTGCTATTATGAGGGCATTTGTAGAAGCAAGAAAATTAGTAATGGACTATACAGGGTTAAGTGCAGAAGTAAAAGATTTAAAAACATTGGTTAGTCTGCATAACGAACAGCTTACTCAAATTTTTGCAGCTATGGAAAATCTTTCTGCAGAAAAAGAAAATGAAAAAAGTTGGGAAAACAGAACGATGATTGGCTTCAGCGTACGCAAAAATGTAGTGATATAATTGTAAAACCTGGCTGGGAGATATTGTAGTGTATAAAACATGCACATTCCCGGAAATCATCTGCACTCCATTTTTTATACAAAAAATTGTATAGTTACATCAACCAAAATCACTTTATCTCTACCGCTTCTTTTAAACTTATTATATGATACAGCTTTATGGTAAGCGCATGAAAAAGCATTTTCGCGTTGGCGTTTCTCTCTATATAGTATACTGCTTTATCAAGTTCTTCAATAATTAACTGGTGTTGAGACAGGGCAGCTATTTTATTCAATCTTTCGGCAAAATCTTTTTCCGCATCCGGCAATTGATTACCAGGCTCCGGCATAATTTGCAAACGGATACTTTGCTCCAGCAGGTGATTAAAATATCTTAAGAATTGCTTTTGCTTTTCGCGCCCCTGCCTGCTTATTTCTTCTACCCATTTTACCTGTGCAACCGGCCCCGTTCTTATAATTGCGTTTAGCCATTCCCGTAACATGCTCTGCCAGTCTTCACCAGTGTGTTGCAGCAACTGCAATGCTTCGTGATAATTACCTTCACTTACCAATGATATTTGTCTTGCCTGGTCGGGTGAAACCGCAGCTCTTTGCTGCAATGCAGCCTGGATTTCTGAAGCCTGTAATGCAGGTATTTTAACGAGTTGCGTGCGCGATAAAATAGTAGGCAAAATCAAACTTTCATTTTCTGCAACCAATAAAAATAAAGTATTGGGTGGCGGCTCTTCAATAAGCTTTAGCAACTTGTTTCCTTCATTGCCCAAATATTCAGGCAGCCACATCAGCAATATCTTAAAATTGCTTTCAAAACTTTTCAAATTAAGTTTCCTGATGATGTCTGTGCATTCATATGCGGTAATATTACCCTGCTTGTTTTCTGCACCAATAAATTGCAGCCAATCATAGGCATTGCCATAAGGATATTGCTGCACAAATTCCCTCCATTCTGTTATATAATCCGTGCTTACAGGCTTGTCGCCTGCTTTTCGGGGAATAACAGGATATGAAAAATGAATGTCGGGGTGCACCATTCCTGCAATTTTGGAATAGGTGGTTTGCTTTTGTAACCAGGCATCAGCTTCAGCCCAGGTAGTATGTTCTGTTTTTTCTGAAGAAACCGGCTCGTTACCGAATAGTGATGGAGCAGGTTCCGCCGCATCATTACCTGTAGAAAATAAACTCACATAATTGGCAAAAGCAATGGCAAGCGGAAGTGCGCCTGAACCTTCTTTTCCCAACAATAATAATGCATGACTTAACCGGTTTTGGTTAACCATTTGAATAAGGTGATCCTTCACCTCGTTCTGCGCTATAATATCTTTAAACAACATGAGGCGCTAAAGTAAATCAATCCTGTGAAATGTGTGGTGAGGAAATATTTTTAGACAGAACATATGGATTAAAAATCCGGATTAATTATCAGGAAGAAATTTTTCGTAATCTCAAAGGAGTTTTTAAAAATCAGTATTTTTCTGTAATGATATCAGCCGTTGAGGCATTAAATAATTTTAATGCGTTTGCCGGGTGCCTTCATACTTTACAGCACGAAATTTTGCAGCGTTATCCTTGTCTTTTTTAGATGATTTTTTTACAGCCTCGCCATATTTTTCCATTACCAGTGCTGCGCTGCCAATAAGTTCAGCTTCGTATCCTAAATGAGATAAAGCTATTTCGGTATTAGCAGATAAACGGGGTATGCAATGTTCATTCAAGGCCTGCTGAATAGGCGCCTGCCATATTTTACCTGCAGAAGCGCCTCTGCCGCTTAACACTATAATACCAGGATTGAGTAAATGTATTAATATCGCAATACCGCGTCCTATATTATATCCTGCTTCTGATAATAACTCAATTGCAAACCTGTCGCCCTTACCTGCTGAATTAATAATGGTTTCCGCATCTTTTTCAAGATTTTCTTCCTTACCGGAAATCAATTGCTTCAAAGCGGTAACTCTTCCTGCCTGTATACCGCTTTTTGCTTTTTCAACAATAACAAAAAGAGAAGTCTCCGTTTCAAGACAACCGCTTTTACCACAACTGCACAGCTTACCGTTGTTAAATAAAGGTATATGACTGAATTCACCAGCAAAACCATTCTCCCCTCTAAACAACTCTCCGCCCATTATCATTCCCAAACCTACACCCCAACCAATATTAATTACCATCGCGTTTTTGCGGTTGCGTGCAGCGCCAAAACGCAACTCTGCCAGCGCTACTATACTGGAGTCGTTTTCAATAAATGCCGGTATGCCTGTTTTCTTCGAAATGTATTCTGTAAGACTTTCGTCGTTTGCTTTTAGAAATGTATAGTTGGCGCCTTCATTTGCATTTATAAAGCCCGGCATGCCAATACCGATGCCTGCAATTTTATTTTTGCTGATGCCGGACTGCGTAATCACTTCTTCAATACGTTTTACCAGAACGTATAATGCATCCGGGTTGTCTGCAAGACGTAATTCAAATTTTTCTACGGGCTGCACATAATTATTCCGCATATCCATAATGGCTATACGGGTAAAAAACTGGTCCATAGCAACAGCCACAGTATAAAATATGTCATCTTTAAGCGAATACATCAGCGGGCGCCTGCCGCCACTGGAAGGCGCATACCCTGTTTCAGCCACGGTGCCTTCTGCAATAAGTTCGTTCAGCATTTTTGTGGTAAGCGATAAACTCTTCTCAATTTTTGAACTTAACTCAGCGCAGGATAGCAGGTTAGCAAAATAAAGCTGTTTTATAATTTTTTTCTTATAGGATAAGCTTTTACCACCCATTTAATAAATATAAGTTGATAAAATAATTTTAATGATTCGTTGGAAAGTTAACACAAGTTTGCAAATAAAAACAAGGCATTTCAAATTTCAATACCTCATTTATCAGGCTTCTGCTCCCATCCAGATAGCGCCGTTAATGCTATTACGGGAGGCGCCGGTAACTGTTGCCATTACATTATTCTCCTCGCGCCATCTCAGTACACCTATCAAAGCCATAACCAGTGCTTCTTTGTAAAGCACCACATTTTGCGCGGGTACTACTACGTTTATGTTTAATAAAGAAAGATGATATTGTATTCTTTCCATTAAAAAAGTATTCAATGCTCCACCGCCTGTTGCCAAAAGTTTTGCATCTTGTGCCTGGTTTCCACTTGTTTTTTCAATAGCATTTTTTACCTGGATAGCGATATGCTCAACATAAGTTGCTAATAAATATTTTGTTGAGCAGCCCGAATTTTCCAGTATCGGAAATACGATATCTGTACCAAAACTGTTGGCTAATGATTTAGGGTGTGCTTTACCGTAATAGTCAAGTTCGTTTAACCGTTGCAGTAAGATTTCGTTTACTGAGCCGTTGCGGGCCATGCTGCCTTCATTATCATAATCTTTCCCAAGCTTTTCTGATAGCATATTCAGCACCCTGTTGGCGGCACATATATCAAATGATAAATATTCTCCATGTTGTGCAGATGATATATTGGCGATGCCGCCAATATTCAGGCAATATTGGTAATCTCCAAAAAGCAATTTATCTCCTATTGGCACTATGGGAGCACCTTCTCCACCCAGGGCTACATCCAGCGCTCTTAAATTGCTCACTACCGGAATGCCTGTTTCGGCTGCTATTGCGGCGCCATCTCCCAACTGTGCCGTCATTTTTTTAGCAGGTATATGAAAGGTTGTATGCCCATGCGATGCTATTAACTGCACCTTGTATTCCAGTTGATATTTGTTAATAAATTTATTTACCAGGGTGCCGGTATAATGTCCATATTCCGCATCTAACAACAGGTAATTCAATGCGTTAAACCCTATTGAAGATTGCAATTTGTTTTTCCACTCCGTACTGTATGCGTAACAATCGGCATGTACTATATCAAAGCTCCATTTTCCTGCGTTTTCATGCAAATGGACAAAGGCGATATCCAGTCCATCTAACGAACTGCCACTCATAAGGCCAATAGCTCTGTAAATCATTAAAGAAATTTTAGATTATAGATTACAGCGTTTAGATTTGTTGGGTAAAACTATTGATTTACATCGAACTATTGGAAACCAAAACCACTGTTTCATGGTCATAAATCTTAGTACAGCGTATTCATTAATGAGCAACTGGATTGCCGAACTAAGGCATACCGAAATTCAGACAGACAGGATGCGCTTCAGGCGTAACCTGGAAAGAATAGGTGAAGTAATTGCATATGAAATGAGCAAGCACATGGAGTGGGAGGAAAAAGAAGTGCCGACACCATTAGGTGTTTCCGTATGTAAAATGCTGAAATACCAACCGGTGTTAGCAACCATATTAAGAGCCGGAGTGCCATTGCACCAGGGACTATTAAATTATTTTGATAAAGCAGATAATGCTTTTATTTCGGCATATCGCAAGCATCACAGAGATGGGTCTTTTGAAATAAATATTGAATATGTTTCCTGCCCGGATATTAACGACAGGATAGTAATTATTTCAGATCCAATGCTGGCAACAGGTGCTTCGCTTGTAAAAACAATCCAGTTTTTAAAAGCCGAAGGAAAGCCAAAGGAAATACATATTGTATCAGCCATTGCCTGCACAATAGGAATTGAGCTGGTAAAAAGAGAAGAACCAGGAGTAAATGTTTGGTGCGGTGCAATAGATGATGAACTTACCGCCAAAGGCTATATAGTGCCAGGTTTGGGAGATGCAGGCGATCTTGCATTTGGCCCCAAAGTTCAATCTTAACAAAAAGAATTTGTAACTTGATAAACAATTAAACCCGGATGAAAAAGCTTACCGCCCTGATTGTGTTACTGATTGTTTATGTGCAGGGATTTGCGCAGGATCCGCATTTTTCTCAGTTTTTTGCATCACCACTAACGTTAAATCCTGCGTATACCGGTAAATTCGACGGCACTTTTCGTGCAGCGGGCAATTATCGGAATCAATGGCCTACTATTAATAATGCCTTTACTACCGCAACTGCATCTGTTGATTTTGGTATTATACAAAAGCGATTGCCGGAATTTGATACCTGGGGTGTAGGCATAATGGGACTAAACGATCAGAGCGGAAATAAAATCCTGAGCAATAATTTTATCTCTTTATCCACAGCTTATCACAAGGCTTTAGATGAAAATGGATACCATACCCTCACCGTTGGTTTTCAGGGTACATTTGCCAATAAGAGATTAGACATTTCTAAAGCAACTTTTGAGGATATGCTGCGGGCAGATGGTTTTACCGGCACCACCCAGGAAGATTTTGTAAGTAATACCAGTAATATAAATCTTAACTATTTTGATGTAAATGCCGGGTTGTTATATTCAGGAAGCACAGATGGATATAATAACTTTTACCTCGGCGTTTCTACATATCATATTAATCGCCCTAAGGAATCATTTACAGGTGGTAATTATATTCTCAATCCCCGGTTAACCGTACATGGTGGTGGTTATGTGCCTGTAGGCAGAATAACAACATTACATGCAAGTTTTATACACCAGCGCCAGGCAGGAGCTTCCGAAACTGTTGCCGGTGCAGCACTTTCTTTTAAACTGAACGATGATGAAGATACTGAAACCGCGCTCTATACGGGTTTGTGGTATCGCTTTAAAGATGCATTTATTCCATATGTGGGAATTGAGTTTGCCGGAGTGAGAATTGGCTATAGTTACGATGTAAATAACTCTTCACTTAATACAGCTTCAAACAGCAGGGGCGGAAATGAAATTTCTCTTATTTATATAAGAAAAGCAAGCGACCCGAACAGGAAGAAATTGGGATGCCCGAAGTTTTAAAAAGCAGTTATTCTCAAAATTATTTGTACATGAGATTTCTTTTTGTGCTTATTGCGCTTAATTATGCTGCCCTATCATATTGCCAGGAAAATTCTCCAATTAAGTATATAAAGGTTTCCGGCGGAAGAGTTTCATTTGGTACCGGAGATGTACCTGGCTATGGCATATACATTGAGGGTTGCGGTAATTTTATAAAAAACTCCGGTTATTTGTCTGATCATATTCAATTAGGCGGAGAAATATATTTTCAATCAGGCGTAAAAAATCCAAAGGTCCGAAATCCTGAACCCTTAGCGTTTTTCAACTACTCTTTCCGTCATTATTCTTTAACAGGACTGAATGGGAAAGCTATATTCTTTCCATTCAGGAAAAAGTTGTCGGGGTTAAATATATCTATTGGAGCTGGTATAGCATATCAAAACTATTCTTACGAAACCCGCGCGGAACTAATACAATATACCAATGATCTCGCCATGAGAATGTCTGAATTGGGTTATGAAAACAGGTTTCTGTTGGGTTACACTATTTCCTTAGGGTATGATTTTTTTCTGATCAGTAATAAATTATTGTTAGGAGCCAGGTATGATCTTGTAAATTATAATAATGGCGACTTTAATTATATGCTTGGAGGAAAGATTGGTTTTGCTTTCTAAGCAGATTATAGTGCTATGTTAAACGTGAAATGTGGAAGTTCGTTTCACTTCTTAACGAAAGTGTGCAGGAAAAGAAATGCTTCGCATTTTGCGAAGCATTTCTTTTGTGTGTCGGGCATGTTGATAAGCTATAGGGTGAAAGTCCCGAGCACGCTCTGCAGTAGGAAGTGTTAGCTCAAGGCAAGGGTGTCCATCGTGAGGTGGAATCTGAAGGAAGCCTGCGGCAAAAGTCTGAGCCTACGAACAGAAACCACATAAGAGGCGGATATATCGGGTGATGTTGCTAAAGAAACAAAAGCCCCATACTGCACGGAAGATATAAACGTAAATGTGGAGGCTACATGGACAGAAAGCGTATCAACTTACCCCGAGAGACCTGAGTACTCACTTGTCGGACGTACGAGCGAGTGCGAAAGAAAGAAACAAGCCATAGAGACAAAGTTCAATATGGTTCGGAGTTATCAGGAGTCAGCCGAGGTCATAGTAGGCATTAGTCTAAAGCCGAAGGACCGAATGTTAAAATGGACAAACCACTGAGGCGTTTGTGACGAAAGCGATTGAGAGCAGAAAAAAAAAAAAAAAACCTGTGTAACTGAGGGTAGGTCGGAAACCGAGAGTAAAATTTACAAGGAGCTTAGCCAAGTCACGCAACAAGACAGAAAGCGGAGTCAAAAGAGAACTTTTTTTTTTTAAAGAACGTGTTAGAGAAAATCTTAGACATACGAAACATTGAACGAGCCTGCAAGCAGGTTATCAAAAACAAAGGTGCCGGAGGCATTGACGGAATGCAGACCGATGAACTTCGCGACTTCCTTCAAGCCTCCTGGGCATCAATTCGTAAAGAGATTTTGGAAGGACGTTATGAACCTGATGCGGTAAAACGGGTAGAAATTCCCAAACCAAACGGCGGTGTCAGGGGATTGGGAATACCGACAGTAAAAGACAGACTAATCCAGCAGGCAATAAGCCAATGGATGAGTGGGCTATGGGAACAGGAGTTTAGTGAACATAGTTACGGCTTTCGCCCACAGAAGAACGCTCATCAAGCGGTGTACCAAGCTCAAACCTATCTGAATGAGGATAAAACCTATGTGATAGAAATGGATTTGGAAAAATTCTTTGACAAGGTAAACCACGATAAATTGATGAGCCTGATTAGCAGGAAAGTGGCGGACAAACGCAGCTTAAAACTGATAGGGAAATATCTACGGAGTGGCATACTACATGGAGGATTAGTAACGATACCGAAAGAAGGGACGCCACAAGGTAGCCCGTTAAGTCCGCTACTGTCCAACATCATGCTCCACGAATTGGATATGGAACTCCAGTCAAGAGGGTTAAGTTTTGTCCGCTATGCAGACGATTGCAGTATCTATGTAAGAAGCCTGAAATCTGCCCATAGGGTAATGGAGCGTATTACCAAGTATCTTGAGTGCAAATTGCGACTAAAAGTAAACCGGGAAAAGAGCAAAGTGAGCCGCCCGACGGAAAGCAAACTTTTAGGCTATTCCTTCTACAAAAAGAAGAAAGAATGGCGACTGCGCATAGCACCGAAATCCGTAAAACGAATGAAAGACAAGATACGAAGTATCTTCAAACGCAGCTTACCGGAATACCCCGAAACCTATTTTCCAAAATTTGGGGTAATAGTACGGGGTTGGGTAAATTACTTTATCGAAGCAGACTGTAAAAGCACCTTGAAGAAATTGGATGAATTAGTCAGAACCCGTGTACGGCAAATCTATTGGCACAAATGGAAACGAGCAAAGACCCGCATGCGAAAGCTGATGAGATTCTCCGTTCCGCAATGGCAAGCCTACCAATGGGCAAACAGTAGTAAAGGAAGTTGCAGAATAGCCCACAGCCCGATAATGAGCAAAACGTTATCCATAAAACACTTAAACCAAGAGGGGTTAGCGTCATTTTACAGTCATTACCGTCCAAAAGAAGTTCAGCTTTCAATATTTTAGCAAACCGCCGTGTACCGAACGGTATGCACGGTGGTGTGAGAGGACAGGTAGCGAAGTAATCGCTACCTTCCTACTCGATTAAAATAATTGTTCAGCTAATCAATAACCTGGATTTTGTTTTAAAATACCGTTTGAAGCATTTACCTCGCGAAGAGGTATAGGCAATACCAGTTCATTAGCATTATAATCAAATCCATCTACAGACTTTTTGAGTCTTTTAATATCCTGTATGCGTTGCCCTTCGTGCGCCAGCTCAAGCCTTCTTTCTAATAAAATATTATCTAAGGTTGCAGCTTTAGCAGATAATCCTGCCCTTATACGAATGGTTGTTAAATCTTCAGCAGGGGTAGCTCCTACCTCAGTGCTCAACCTAACATTTGCTTCAGCTCTTGTAAGATACATTTCAGCTAATCTTACAATAGGAATATTTTTATAATTTAATTTCCATTTTCCGCTACGGTAAATATCCAGGTCGTCTAAATAAAAAAGTGCAAGCCTTGCATCATTAGCCTCATATAAGTTAAGATGCTTTTGTTCCACATCAACATCACCGTCTCTGCCGCTATACTCAGGTATAGACCAGAATAAATGCATATCATTATCTCCATCTTTTTCTGAAACCTGTATTGCAAATATATCTTCTGAGGAATTAACGGAATTATTAAATGCTTTTTCATAATTGCCCGTTAGTTCATATCCGCTATTTTCTATAACATTATCAGCCTCGTCCCTCGCGTTTTCATAATCTTCCATCTGGAGATATACACGAGATAAAAATGCTGAAGCAGCATATGTTGTTGCATATATGTCATTCTCATCCGGCAATAATGTTTTGGCTTCTTTAAGATCAGATAGTACCTGATTAAATATTTCCTGAACCGTACTCCTGGCTATATAATTAGCCTCTGATATGTTGCCGATTGTAGGTGTAGTAATAAGCTGAACACCAGGATTTGAAGTTGCATTGCCGGCACTATATGGTTGAGAAAAAAATGATACCAATTCAAAATACATAACTCCACGCAAAAACAAAGCCTCACCTTTTACTCTGTCACGGTCATCTTCGTTAACAATATCAATAGCGTTAACAATATTGTTACAAATATTTATTGCCTTGTAGGTATCTGTCCATGTTGTAGTAACAAAACTGTTGTTTGTTAAAATAGCCTTGTTAAAAATTTCCCTGGGTTGATTATATGTTCCTGCCCATTGTATTTCGCCGTCTGCACCCAGCAATTCTGAATATAACAAATAATCTCCACCTAACACATAACTGGAGCTTACAGCATTATAAGCGCCCAATAATGCGGCCTTAATATTTTGATCACTGGTAAAAACAAATTCTTCTGCAACGCTTGTGCTTGGCGTTAAATCAATTTTTTTTGAACAACCGATTATAACAACCGAAAATAGTATGGATGCTAATATTATTGATCTTCTCATTTCATGTAAGTTTTAAGATTAAAAGCCTACGTTTAAGCCTATAGAAATATTTTTTATCTGGGGCGCAGCATAAAAGTCAGAACCCTGGTTACGATTTCCTGCCCTGTAATCAGTATTTACTTCAGGATCCCAACCATCATACTTGGTAAATGTAAGCAGGTTAACACCGGTTACATAAAACCTGGCACTACTGATTTTAAGTGCCTTTATAACGCTTGAAGGAAGATTGTATCCTAATGTTATATTTTTCAATCTTATATAATCTCCTTTATAAATATAGCGGCTTGAAGCAGAGGTTCCGTTGTCATAGCCAAGTCTTAGCTGTGGCACATCTGTAATATCTCCCGGTTTTTGCCATCTTCTTAGCTGATCTGCTGTTTGATTATCAAACCATGCAAAACTCGAACTCATAAAACCTCCGGCTCCATTCATAATAGAGTTTCCAAATACACCCTGGAACAGGAACATTAAATCAAATCCTTTAAATTTTATAGTATTGCCAAAACCTACAGTAACTTTTGGATTAGGGTTTCCTACTATAAAATTGCCAGCTTCACTATAGTCATTTGTTGTTGTTTTTCCATCACTTATATAATACAACGCATCACCATTTTCCTTATCAACGCCGGCGTATTTAGGGCCGTAAAATACACCTATTGATTGTCCTACTATCAATGAGTTAAGATAGCGTCCGTCATTACCCGCTAAAGTATCCCGGCTTCCGTCTAACTTAATTATTTTGTTGTTATTGAAAGAAAGATTCAGGTTAGTGCTCCATTTAAAATTTCGGCCAGAAATATTATCACTGTTCAATACTATTTCGAAGCCTTTATTTTGCATTGCCCCTATATTTACTGTTTGAGTAGTAAAACCGGAATTGCCGGGAACAGGAACATCATATATTAAATCCTGTGTTTTGCGATTATAATAATCGAGCTCACCACTTAACCTGTTATTAAAAAAGCCAAAATCAAGACCGATATCGATCTGGTTTGATTTTTCCCAACGAAGGTTTTTGTTGGCAAGTTGGGATGGAGATAAACCTGCCACTCCGCCATAAGATACGCCTTCCCATAAACCCAGGTGCGCAAAGTTGCCAAAACCATCTGCGTTACCGGTTAAACCCCAGCTACCCCTCAACTTTAAAAAGCTAAGTGTGGGTGAATTTCTCAAAAAATTTTCTTCACTTATAATCCAACCTACTGAAGCTGCCGGAAAAACCCCATATTTATTTCCTTTACCAAATACTGATGAGCCATCTACCCTTCCGCTAAGCGTGAGTAAATATTTATTGTTGAATTTATAGTTTGCTCTTGCAAAATATGACAGGAATGATGAGTAGGTTTGGTTGGATGTACCGGTTTTTATCAATCCTGCGCTTGCTAATTTCTGTAATGCCTCAACCGGAAATTGTTCGCCTATTACATTTGCCCAGTCATTCTGATACCGTTGAAAAGCCATACCTGCTACAACTTCAACATCATGAACATCGGAAAAGTTTTTACTGAAATTGAAATAGTTATTGGTGTTATAATTTAAAACCTTGTTCCAGTCAGATTCTCCATATCCGTTTGTACCCGTTCCATACGTAGTTCTAAAACCATAAAACTGATCGTCATTCTGGTTTTGAATATCAACGCCAAACTCACTCCTGAAAAATAATGATGGCGTGAAATTTAGCTGACCATAAATGTTCCCAAGGTTACGATATATAGTGGAGCTCCAGTGCCCGTCAGTAAAATCAACATAAGGGTTGGAATAGGTTGTAGTGGGAGAGTTATACACGTTGCCGTCTTTATCTCTAAATGGTGTTACAGGCGATAAAGCAACGATTTGCATAGGCGTGGAAAATTCATTATCTACCGGTACACGCCCGGCATTGGTTTGTGAAATGCTCAGGTTCATTCCAATTTTAAAGTTGGAAGCAACTATCTGTTCAAGATTTATTCTTCCTGACAACCGCTTAAACTTATTGCCTATTAAAATACCATCCTGGTTGTTGTAAGATAAACTTATATAATATTTTGTTTTTTCTGTGCCTCCCGATGCGGATATATCAATAGCCGACGTGCGGGCATTATCATTAAAAGCCAGCTTTTCCCAATTGGTATTGGTTTCTGATGTACGCCAATCAGACCAACCAGAATACCTGTCTAACCTTCCTTCAGCAAATGTTAACCACGAATCAGGGTCTGAAGGATCTACTCCATCAATATTATCACTATTTGTGGCTGCTTCTCTTAAAAGATCCACATACTGCTTTGCATCTAAAAATCCACGCAAATGAGTTGGCTTATTAATACCGTACTGTGTATTAACCTGGAAATTTGTTTTTCCCTGTTTACCTTTTTTTGTAGTTATTAACACTACTCCATTTGCAGCGCGGGAACCATATATGGCAGCCGCAGAAGCATCTTTTAAAATATCAAATGACTCAATATCGTTGAAGTTTATATCTGCACTCGGATTACCTGAAAAAGCGAGATTGCTTGATGAGTTAATAGGTACGCCATCAATAACATATAATGGCTCATTTGAAGCAGAAATAGACCCCGATCCGCGGATCCTGATTTTTACACCTTCGCCTACTTTACCATTATTAGATTCAACAAAAACACCTGCAGCCCTTCCTTGCAAAGCCTGCGTAAAATTGGGTACCGGCATATTCTGTACATCAGCACCCTTTACTTTAGCAATATTACCGGTAAGGTCTTTTTTAATCTTTGTTCCAAAACCTACCACCACTACTTCACTTAAGGCTTTCGAAGCGCCTTCTTCTAATTGTATGTTTGAGAAATCGGAAGTTATTGGTAGCTCCAACGTTTTAAAGCCCACGAAGCTGATAATTAATTTTGTAGCCGCTGACGGAGCTTTAAATTCGAAGGTACCATCGGGATTTGTTACAGTAGTAAAATCAGTTTTATCTGATTTAATAGTTG
Organism: Chitinophagaceae bacterium; assembly: GCA_020847395.1. Taxonomy (GTDB): domain Bacteria; phylum Bacteroidota; class Bacteroidia; order Chitinophagales; family Chitinophagaceae; genus Agriterribacter. The sequence continues at coordinate 26,287 of JADLCD010000040.1, read as the reverse complement.
CTCCCAGTATTGGAGTCCCGTCTTTTGCGTCAGTTACTTTTCCCTTCACTAATTTTGTTTGGGCAACGCAAACTTGTAGAAGAATACAAAAAGCCATGCTCATGAGCATGGCAAGCTTAGTCCATTTTCGCATGTCGTTTGGTTTAGTTATAAAATATAATGAATCAAAGATAAGTTAAAACATCGTTAAGTATCAGACACAAAAAAAGCCGCTGGCGCGGCTTTGTACAATAAAAAAATTTTTACCATCTAATTTCTCCTGTTTCCTGCATAAATAAGTATATACTGGGCAAGCGTTACTATAGATGCTACAGCAGCCACTACATAAGTAAGTGCAGCCCATTTCAGGGCATCTTTAGCCATAGGAAATTCCTGGGCATTGGTAACATTGGTATGCTGAAGCCAGGCTAAAGCCCTGTTACTTGCATCAAACTCTACGGGTAGCGTTATAACTGAAAATATAGTGGTTAGGGCAAAAAGGATAATACCTACCAATAAAAGGGTTGGGAATACCTTTACCAGTATTATACCTCCAATTAATACCCATTGCACCAGCATAGAGCTATATTGTACAAAAGGCACCAATCTGCTCCTGAGCATCAACCACTTATAAGATGTAGCGTGCTGAACAGCATGCCCGCATTCATGTGCGGCTACGGCTGCCGCAGCCACAGAAGTGCCATTATATACATCAGGGCTAAGATTTACTGTTTTGTTTAAAGGATTATAGTGGTCTGTTAAAAAGCCATCTGAAGCATTAACCGTTACATCATATATACCATTTTCTTTTAACATACGTTCAGCCACCTGCTTTCCGCTTAAACCACTCATTAAACCCACTTTGCTATACCTGGCAAACTTACCCCGCAGTTGCATACTTACCAGCATGCTTATACCTACAAAAATTAAAGAAACCAACCAGATCGATCCCATATTAAATTTATTTTTTGTGTATGTATATATCAAAGCAACTACCAGTTTTATAAAACAGGTAATGAAAAGCCGTTTTGTCACAAAGTGACTTTTTTTAAAAAATTAGCTGCCAAAGTGACGAAATTTAAATAAAATTCTTCAAAAATTTAAAGTCATAAGCAATTGATTTTTAATTAATTAAAACGTAGTTTGCGCTAAAAGCGTAAACATAAAAGTTATTCACAGGGGGCAAAATTAATTTTGTTATGTTTGAGCAATTTGTAATTTAGTGCAAGAATTTAATGGGTTAGTAAGTACTAAAGGGTCAGCGAAAGTTGACCCTTTAACTTTTTAAGAACCGAACTTTTTAAATCGTCTTTAATAATTTTTTGCAATCAATTTTAGATTTCGGTTTTTGCTTCAGGCAATTTTTTTGTTGATAACATGTGATTGAAGCAATCAATGTCGATTTGATTTTTGCAGCGCAGTTTTATTTTATAACTGATGCATTAATCATTCCAAAAAAATATATTCGCTGTTAACAATTCAAGCGTTTTATCATTACATCCCACATTTCAATTACTCCCTTACCTTTAACTTATGAGCAAAATTAAAACTGCTTTCTTTTGTAGTAACTGTGGTTATGAATCCACAAAGTGGACAGGTAAATGTCCATCGTGTAATGAGTGGAATACTTTTGTTGAAGAGTTGATTGAAAAGCCATCTAAAAATAATAAGCGCGATTGGACAGCTTACAGCAGCAATGATTTTAATGGTAAAACAATTGCGTTACGCGAAGTATCAGCAGGAGAAGAAAAAAGAATTATTACACCTGATGCAGAATTAAACAGAGTGTTAGGAAATGGCATTGTAGCAGGTAGTATAACACTTATTGCAGGAGAACCTGGTATTGGTAAATCTACATTGTTTTTACAAAATGGTTTATTGCTGAAAGACATTACTACATTATATATAAGCGGTGAAGAAAGCGAGCAACAAATAAAAATGCGCGCCGACAGGCTTAACATACAAAACGAAAATTTTTATTTGCTTACCGAAACATCTACGCAGGTTATTTTTCAGGAGATAAAAAAACTAAAACCGCAATTGGTAATCGTTGATTCTATTCAAACCCTGCATTCGCCTTACATTGAATCTTCGGCAGGAAGTGTTTCACAAATACGAGAGAGCGCGGCAGAGTTTCAACGCTTCTCTAAAGAAACAAATACACCGGTATTTTTAATTGGGCACATTACAAAAGAAGGAAATATTGCCGGCCCAAAAATTCTTGAACATATGGTTGATACTGTGCTTCAGTTTGAGGGCGACCAACATTATGCATACAGGATATTGCGAACAATTAAAAACAGGTTTGGCTCAACCTCTGAGTTAGGAATATATGAAATGACAGGTTCCGGCATGCGCCCGGTTTCAAATCCATCTGAAATACTCATTACCCAAAAAGAAGAACAACTTAGTGGTATAAGCATAGCGGCTACACTTGAAGGGTTACGGCCATTATTGATAGAAGTACAGGCTTTGGTTACACAATCAGTATATGGCACGCCGCAACGTACAAGCAGCGGTTTTGATTTAAGAAGATTGCAGCTTTTATTAGCTGTGCTTGAAAAAAGAGGCGGCTTTCATTTTGGAATGAAAGATGTGTTTGTAAATATAGCAGGTGGCTTAAAAGTTGAAGATCCATCTATTGATCTTGCAATGGTAAGCGCTTTATTAAGCTCTTACGAAGATGTGCCGGTTTCGCAGCATATTGCTTTTGCCGGCGAGGTTGGTTTGAGTGGAGAGATAAGAGCTGTTAACCGGATAGAACAACGCATCGCAGAGGCAGAAAAACTTGGTTTTGAAAAAATCATCATCAGTAAATACAATCAAAAGGGGTTGGGTAAGCAGCGTTTTAATATAGAGTTGGTTACTATGAGTAAAGTAGAAGATTTATATAAATATCTATTTTAATTAGCCTTGCTTAAAACAATAGTAAATAGCGTAAGTCATATTTTGTTTCCGCACCTGTGCAATAGCTGCGGCACTGACCTCATAAGCAATGGGCATTTACTTTGTCTTAAATGCTACAATCATCTTTATAAAACCAATTTTGAATTGCTGGCCGATAATACGGTTGAAAAAACACTTTGGGGCAGGTTGGCATGTTCAGCCGCAACCAGCCAATATTACTTTTCAAAAGGTTCGGTATTGCAGCATCTCATTCACCAGTTCAAATACAAATCAAATAAAGATATAGCAGTATACCTGGGTAAATGTATGGGTGAAACTTTGCGGGAGGCAAATCGTTTTAATACAATTGACGCCATAATACCATTGCCGCTTTTTCCGGATAAACAAAGAAAAATAGGATATAACCAGGCTGCCTTATTGTGTGAAGGTATTGCCGCAGCTATGCAAATACCGGTAATATACAATGTAGTTCATCGCATTCGTTACACAGAAACGCAAACGCATAAAACGCGTATGGAAAGATGGCAAAATGTTGAAGGAGTGTTTATTACAAAAGAGCAAAGTTCCGTGCAAAACAAAAATCTTTTATTGGTTGATGATGTAATTACTACCGGCGCTACAATAGAAGCCTGTGGTAATGCTATAATGGAAGATATACCAGGAGTGAAACTGAATATTGCAACACTTGCCTATGCAAACACCTGACAATAGTAAGCAATGAGATTTTTTACCAGATATATATGTATAGTAAGTATGGTTTGTGTGCTTTTTGCATGCAAAAAAAATGCTTTCATTACAGATAAGGCTGCTTCTATTACGCTGGGTGCAGATACCTTGTTTTTTGATACAGTATTCACATCTGTGGGTTCAATAACACAATACTTTACCATTGCTAATCCCAATGATCAAAAACTAAAATTAGATGCAGTGAAACTAATGGGAGGCGCCAATACTGCATTTAAAATAAATGTTGATGGTATTGCAACAACCCAATCAAACAATATAGAAATTGATGCCGGTGATAGCATATATGTTTTTGTAGCAGTTACCATTAACCCATCAACAAAAAACCTACCTTTTATAGTACAGGATAGCATACAGGTAAGTTATAACGGAAATGAAAAGTATATACAGTTGCAGGCTTACGGACAAAACGCGCATTTTTTACGAAGCAAGACCATTGGAACAACTACCATCTGGAAAAATGATTTGCCCTATGTAATATCAGGTGGTGTTTTGGTTGAAGAAGGCAAAACACTTTTTATTGAAAAAGGATGCCGTATATATATGCACGCCAATGCACCCTTTATTGTGGATGGTACGCTGGTTGTAAATGGAACCAAAACTGACAGCGTAACTTTCCAGGGCGACAGGCTTGATGAAGGCTATCGTGATTTGCCTGCATCGTGGCCGGGAATATATTTTAGAGAAACCAGTAAGAATAATAATATAACCTATGGTATTATTAAAAATGCCTACCAGGGTATTATTGTTGATGGACCTTCCGTAAACGCCTCGCCAAAGCTTAGTTTAAACAAGTGCATTATTGATAATATTTATGATGCAGGCATAACAGCCGTTTCTTCAAACATTAAAGCGATAAATTGCCTGATAAGCAATTGCGGATTAAATGTTTCATTAACAGGCGGAGGTACATATGACTTTACTTACTGCACCATTGCCAGTTATGGCAATAGTTATATTGAGCATAAAATGCCGGTAACATATATCAATAATTTTGATGAAAGCGAAAATACTTACCCCCTTAATGTCGTTTTTCGTAATTGTATAATGTGGGGTGATGGAGGCAGTGTTGAAAACGAGATGTTGAGTGAGAAAAAAGGCACTACAGATTTTAGCCTGAAGCTTGAAAATGTTTTATACAAGTCGAAAGAACTGGCTTCATATATAGAAATTGTGAATAGTATTGCAAACCAGGATCCGGTTTTTGATAGTATAAATACAAGCCGCCGTTATTTTGATTTTCGTATTGGCAAAAAACCGTCACCCGCTATTGATGCCGCCATTGCTGTATCAGAAAATACGGATCTTGACGGCAATACCCGTTCATCAACGCCGGATATAGGTTGTTATGAGAAACAATAGGATTTTTTCTGAATTTGCATCAAATTTGTATTACATATAAAAAAAAACAACTATGGTACGTTTATTATTAGTGGCTATTTCTTTAGCCTTCATCACTTCCATATATGATTTTAAAGTGGAGAGTTTGGAAGGAAATAAAATTGACCTGGCAAATTACAAAGGAAAGAAAATGCTTATTGTAAATACAGCATCAAAATGCGGGTTCACGCCTCAGTACAAAGACCTGGAAATGCTGTATAAAACCTACAAAGACAAATTGGTTGTTATCGGTTTCCCGGCAAATAATTTTAGAGAGCAGGAGCCCGGAACCAACACTGAAATAAAAGAATTCTGTCAGAAAAATTATGGCGTTTCATTTCCTATGTCGGCTAAGGTTTCAGTAAAGGGTGAAAACATAGATCCTTTATTTAAGTATCTTAGCGATGAAGCAGAAGCGATGGGCGTAAAAGATCCTATTAAATGGAATTTTACAAAATTTTTGGTGGATGAAAATGGAAAGTTACTTGCCGTTTTTCCAAGTAAGGTAAACCCGATGAGTGAGGAGATAACAAAATACCTGAACTAAATCATTTATTTTTATAGCACGGGCCGGAAGCAAAGTTTCCGGCTTTTTATATTTAACAGCTACCCCAAAATTTGCGCAACCGTTTGATCCTTTTTTTGCAAACTACATATCATAATTTGCTGTACAAATTACCAGATATGTTTTGCCTGAAAGAAGAATATAAAAACGGATTTGACATCATTGCTTTAGCTGATAGTATTACTGATACCACCGTTGAAATTATACCTGCCTGTGGCGCTATGTTGCATGCATTTACTGTTAAAGATGGCAACGCAGTTTTAAATATTATAGATAGTTACAGTAATAAGGCAGAATACGATGCAGAAGCAGAATCAGGGGGCTATAAAGGATTAAAGCTGTCGCCGTTTCCCTGTAGAATTCAAAACGCGAGCTACTCATTCAATAATAAAAAATACAGTTTCAGCAAAAAACTTACAAACGGCTCTGCCATACATGGTTTGCTATATAATAAACCGTTTGCAGTTTCTGCAAAACATGCAGATGAGCATGAAGCAAGTATTACACTATTACATAAATACTCCGGTGATGATGCGGGATACCCTTTTACATATAGCTGTGAGATAATATACAGCCTGAAAAAAAACAGGCGCCTTACGGTAACAACAAATCTTACAAACACACACAATACATTTTTACCTATTGCTGATGGCTGGCATCCTTATTTTACCTTCCATAAAAAAGTTGATACGCTTGAATTGCAGTTTAACTCCACACGCATGCTTGAATTTGCTAATCTTATTCCTACAGGGAAATTTATTGAGTGTAATGATTTTTTGAAGTCATCTTTCATTGGCCATAAAGAAATCGACAACTCTTTTGTGCTTGATTTTTCCGCGCCGCAGCCTATGTGTATTCTACGTGATGCGGCATCAGGCTGGCAGTTAGAAATATCTCCTGACAAATCTTATCCCTATCTGCAAATTTATATACCGCCGCATAGAAATAGCATAGCTATTGAAAACCTGAGTGCGCCGCCTGATTCCTTTAATAATACTATGGGATTGATAACACTAAGCCCTGGTGAAGGCGCCCGGTTTGTTGCCGGCTATTGCTTAAGTAAGATTGATTAAAGCGGGTTATACGCGTATGTATATCTTCTTTTTGTCCATCCAATAGCCAACCAGCCAGCAGGTAAGCATATAGCAGATGGCAAAAAATAAAGAACCCCAGGGTCCGGGTAATAATTGCTGGAATACGGTATTATTAATGGAATGATAAAGAGCGCTTTTGGGGCTGGTTTTTATAGTATAAAGGATAATAACCAGTATTTCCGATAGCAAATAAATGAATAACGGGTTTTTACCAAATACCTGGAAAAAATAAGTGCCTTTGGTATATCCTTTAATTTCAATTACAAAAATCAGTGTTCCTATTATTACTAAATCTAACCCGGTAGTATATAACACAAAAGAGCTTGTCCAGAGTTTTTTACTGATGGGAAATACAAAATCCCAGAAATAAGCTATAGTAAGAAAGGTAAATCCCGCAATGAGTAACTTACTTACAGCCTCATAAGTTTTGCCCTTTTGCTGAATAAAAATGCCTGCATAATATCCCACAATTACATTTACAATTGCCGGCATTGTACTTAAGAATCCTTCGGGGTCAAACGCCACACCTTCGCCATGGTAAAGATGACTTTCTCCAAAAAGAATTAGATCCAGTTTATGCCCCGCATTTCCGGTCATGCTGTAATCACCTCCCACATATAGTATAATCCAGTAGCCAATCAAAAAAATTACGCCAAGCAGCCATACCGTTTTTCTTGGAAGAAAATGAATTATGAGGGAAGCAGCACAATACGCCAGCGCAATCCTTTGCAACACCCCCAAAATGCGGGTATCTTTTATGGGAAAGAATTCATACCCTCCGCCCTTTACCTCCCTGAAAAAAGGAAACCAATACATGAGGTAGCCTACGAGAAATATAATGATAGTTCTTTTAAAAATTTTACCTAATACACTACCCGCGCCTGTTTGCCTGTATTTGGGCATTGAAAAGCTCATAGCATTTCCTACAACAAACAAAAAGGTGGGGAATACCAGGTCGGTAGGCGTAAACCCAAACCACTTTGCATGTAAAAGTGGTGAGAAGGGCTGCGCACCGCTTCCGGGTGTATTTACAACAATCATAAAGCAGATAGTCATGCCCCGCAATACATCCAGCGCCAGGAAACGTTCCGGTTTAGTCATAAAAAGCAATATAAATAACTAATTTAAGCCAGTTTTTACAGCAGGCAAAACACTTTTAAAAACCAGGATTTTACGGGTAACAAAATTATTTTTTCATGATTATTATTGTAGGAAAGAAGGATCGATTGAAAATTTGATGATTTTTTTACAAATTATTAAGAATGTGTTTGGATATTTTGCCTGAAATTTGTAAAAGAAAGTTGGTATTGTAGTTGCAATTAAATTTTGTATATTACGTTAATAAATCAACAGGTTTTTTAGAAAATATTAACAAAGCGGGAATAAACTTTTTACTTCGTTTCCCGTCTTATTATAAAGAGATTTAAAACAGTCAATTTTCTCATAAGCAGTTAGTTTTGGTTGCGGCCTCTATTTCTATAGAGGCCAATTTTTTTGTAAATACCTCAACTATTTAAATTTTAATGCTAAGAGTAAACCTATTGCAGAACCCGCTATATCAGCCATAATATCGCCCAGTTCAAATGCCCGGTTAGCCACAAAATATTTTTGAACATACTCCATTCCTATTCCATATAAGCATGAAAGGAGAAAGATGAGAAAAAAAATCCCTAACCTATTAGAAAATTTTTCTCCATGTTTAAAATAAATACACCAGAGCCACACCTGTATACCAAACAAAAACATATGTATAATCTTGTCAAAAGAGGGAATTTCCGGTCCGGCAGGCATCTCCTTGCCGGGAATGATCAATAGTATAAAAATGAGTATTGACCATAATAATGCCGGCCAAATTTTGCCAAGCCACTTTGTTTTCATTATTATTTCAAGGTAGATATATATTAGCTTCCTACCTGTGCAGCATATGCTTCTGAAGTTAAAAGATTACCTACATCAGCAGGATTATCCACTTTCACTTTAATCATCCAACCTTCGCCGTATGGATCGCTGTTTACCAGTTCCGGTGTATTATTCAGTTCAGGATTTACTTCCGTTATTGTGCCTGTAATAGGCAGGAACAAGTCGCTAACAGTTTTAACAGCTTCAACAGTTCCAAATACAGCGTCGGCACCAAGCTGCTGTCCAACGGTTTCAATTTCTACATATACAATATCGCCCAGTTCACTTTGAGCAAATTCAGTAATGCCGATTGTAGCGATATCACCTTCCAGGCGTACCCATTCATGATCTTTGGTATAACGTAATTCTTTGGGGAAATCCATAATGCAGATTTTAGGCTGCAAAGATTATGAAAAGACTAATACAACTATCAAAAAAATACAATTGCACTCACGATCTTTTTATAAGCCTGGCCTTTTTAATATGTATATCCTGTAAAGGGCGGTTTCCAAGTTTCCTGTTAACCGGTGTAGCAGCTATGCTATCTACTGTTTCCAAACCCTTTATAACCACACCAAAAACAGTATAGTTGCCATCAAGGTGAGGTGTGCCGCCAACAGTAGTATAAACAGCCCTTCTTTCACCGGGAATTATTGTGCCATTTAAACGAAATTTCTCCAGCGAATCCAATCCTTTCTCACTAAATATCATTCCCTGAACAATATAGAACTGAACAGCACTGCTTGCTTTTTGTGGATTTACATCATCCCCTTCTCTTGCCGCTGCAATTACTCCCTTTTTATGAAATAAAGCGGAATTAAATTCTGCCGGTATGGTATATTCCAAATCACCTTCACCAAGCTCAATATCTGCAGCAGCATTTTTGCTTTGGGGATCGCCAGCCTGTATCATAAAATGCTGAATTACCCTGTGAAATAAAATGCCATCGTAATAATGCTGTTTCACCAGCTTTAAAAAATTATTGCGATGCAAAGGCGTACTATCAGATAAACGTATATAAATATTGCCTTTTTCCGTAATCATCTCAACATCTTTAGTAATATCTTTTTTCCTTACGCCATCGGCAATTTTAGGATTACAGCCAATAAATAACACGGCCGCAATCAATCCAACCCATTGTATATACCCAATTTTTTTCACAAGCAGCAGGTAGCGTTGTTTAACCAAGAAAATCATTATTCTTAAAATAAAGCAGCACGTGATCCTTCATGAAATTTTCCTGTTCCATCAAATTCATTACGGGTAAAGGTTTTAGTTGCTTAAAATGCGGCCAGCCATCTTCATCCACTTTTTCCAGTTCATAATATCCGCTTTGTGCAAATAAACTGCAAACAGCCACATGCATTAAATCCTGTTTCTGCTCTTTGGTAAATTTTGAGCGGATATCTCCAAACTCTTGTATCCCCACCAGGAACAAAATTGTTTCCATATCAGGCTTTTTACCAAAGCGCTCAACCAGTTTTGCTTCCAGGTTCCACCAGCGGGTTTGTAAATCGCTATCTATATTATTCATTTTGCAAAAATACGGGTAACTGGCGGTCAGCTATCAGCTTTCAGCATTTGGCGTTAATTAATAGCTGATACCTGATTGCTGACGGCTAATATTAGCTTTACTGTTACATTTGCAAAAATTTTTCGGCATGTTACAGGTTAATACGATCAGGCAGAACACGGCATGGGTTAAAGAAAGACTGGCGGTAAAGCATTTTGCTGATATAAGCCTGGTGGATAAAATAATAGAACTGGATGATGCCAGGAAAAAACTGCAATTAGCATTTGATACCGCACAGGCTGCTGTAAACAGCAGTTCAAAATCTATAGGACAACTGATTGCAAAAGGGCAGAAAGAAGAAGCTGAGAAAGCAAAACAGGAAGTTGCCGCCAACAAACAACAGATAGCGACAATCAGCGAGCAATTGTCTGAAACAGAAAAACAATTGCAGGCAGAGCTGATTAAGTTGCCTAATCTTCCTTCAGAAAAAGTGCCGGCAGGCAAAACACCCGAAGATAATGTTGTGATAAGAGAAGGCGGAAATAAACCCGCTTTGCCGCAGCATGCAGTTCCACATTGGGATTTGATAAAAAAATATGACATTATTGATTTTGAAACCGGGGCTAAAATTACAGGTAGCGGGTTTCCGCTCTACAAAGGAAAAGGCGCTAAACTTCAGCGTGCGCTTGTTCAATATTTTCTCGATTATAATACAAAGGCAGGCTATACGGAATACCTTCCGCCGTTTATGGTGAATGAAGCTTCTGCCTATGGCACGGGGCAACTTCCCGATAAAGAAGGACAGATGTATTATATGCAGGAAGACAATTTTTATATGATTCCTACATCTGAAGTGCCGGTAACCAATATTTACCGCGATGAAATTATTAAAGAAGAATTATTACCGGTAAAGATGACGGCATATTCTCCCTGTTTCAGAAGAGAAGCCGGCAGTTTTGGTAAAGATGTGCGCGGGCTAAACCGCGTACATCAATTTGAAAAAGTAGAAATTGTGCAAATTGTACATCCTGATAAAAGCTATGATGCCTTAGATGAAATGGTGGCTCATGTTGAAGGGTTGTTGAATACACTTGAATTACCTTACCGTATTCTTAAACTTTGTGGTGGCGATATGAGTTTTACCTCTGCACTTACTTATGATTTTGAAGTATTTAGCGCAGCACAGGAAAGATGGCTTGAAGTGAGCTCTGTAAGTAATTTTGAAGCTTACCAGGCAAACAGGGCAAAAATCCGTTTTAAAGATCAGAACGGAAAAAATCAACTGGCGCATACACTTAACGGAAGCTCATTAGCATTGCCCCGCATAGTTGCATGCCTGCTTGAAAATAACCAGCAGGAAAACTATATAGCGCTCCCTGAAATTTTGCAAGGTTATTTTGGTGCAAACAGCATAAACTAATTTTTTGCCGGCAGCATTTATTGAAATACGATCAAGGGCAGGGTACTCACTAACGGATAAATTAATATTCACATTCTTCATTTTTAATTAAAGAAATATATAACGCGATTATAATCTTATCGCATTATGAATTTTATATTGGGCGATATGATTATTTTAGTGATATGATGCTATACTACTTATATTCATCAGTATTATTCCTTCATGCATAACAGTCTAAAAACTTTATTATTCCTGGTTTGCGTATCAATTTTTTACTCGTGTATAAACCATGATAAGCAAACCGATACAGCTTCGTTAAATACAATCCCTCTTCTTTCCTGTAAACTGGTTGATACGCATCCTCACGACACGTCAGCATTTACGGAAGGATTAACCTGGTATAAAGGGAAGTTATATGAGAGCACCGGTTCGCCGGAAAATATGCCTCATACAAAAAGTTATTTTGGTATTGTAGACATGAAAGACGGCATTGTAAAAAACAAAATTGAACTTAACAGGAAAATATTTTTTGGAGAAGGTATCGCTATCATTAATGACAGCATATTTCAGCTTACCTATAAAAACAGGAAAGGATTTTTATATGATGTAAATACTTTACAAAAAACAGGAGAATTTAGTTATAATAATGATGAAGGCTGGGGCTTAACAGCAGATGGAAAACATCTTATTATGAGCGATGGCACTAATGTTATTACATGGTTTAATCCTCACAATTTTAAACCCGTAAAAACATTACAGGTTTCAGAGAATGGAGTTGCAGTTAACAAGCTGAATGAACTGGAATATGTTGACGGCTACATTTTCGCTAATATATACACAACAAATACAATAGTGAAAATAAATGCAACTACCGGTGAAGTTGTTGGAAAATTAGACTTATGGAATATTGATAAAATGGCGAGAGATGGATACCCAAAAGCGTTGCACATGAATGGCATTGCTTATAACAGAATAACAAAGAGATTATTGATCACGGGAAAAATGTGGCCGAGATATTTTGAACTGGAGTTTCAATAGTTCATTATTGTAAATGATTTTCCAGCACCCGGGCTAATTGCTTTACAGCCTCATTATTTTCAGCTATAGCACCTTTTGAACAAACCGGCAAAATAGATACCCCGTTATAAATATTGTAATGCAAAGTGAGTTTTTGCCCGTTAAAAATGAAATCCCAGTAAGAAGTGTTTGAGTCGTCTATCTTATTGGTGAAGTTAACATTCAGCTTATCCGATAATAACCCGGCAACGCCGTAGAATTTATCAAAGCCGCAGTTTTCATCGATTACAGCTTCTATACAACCATAATCATTACGCAGGGTCAGGTTCATGGTTTTATATTTTAAAGATGAACTAATTTTTAAACGACTTAGCCTTGGGTACTTTTTCACCGCTCAGTATTCTCTCTGCGCCAACACTTTTTCCATTTGCAGGGCAGCCATATTTGGCTGAGCACCCGCATGTATACGACAGTATTAAGAGACTACATGCTGCATGCAAGAGTATTTTTTTCATAGCATATAATGTTTTGATTTGCCGGTAAATCTAATTATCAAACGATTAATGTAAGATTTTGGTATATATTATATCGAAAAACGGAAGCCTCCGGTTTGCTGCAAAATACATATTACGCTTAGGTTAATCGTGAAAAATTTTAGGGCTCACATTTCATATCTCCGGATATACGCGAAATAATAGCCGTAAGAAACATAACCTGCTATTCAAAACACTACAATATTAGTTTTCATTTGATATCCGATATTTGTTAACTGTTGATAATATAACCGATAAACAGATACTATGTTACTGGCTACAGACCTGGATGGAACATTTTTGGGAGGAAATGAAGACGAACGTAAAAAGCTGTATCATTTTATTAATAAACATACAGGTATAACGCTTGTATTTGTTACCGGCCGCGGGCTGCACAGTGTATTATCTTTATTTACAGGTGAGTTTATGATTCCGGTACCGGAATGTTTTATTTGTGATGTAGGCGCTACCATTTTGAATGGCGATACGCATGAGCCTGTTGAGCCTATACAAAGCCATATCGAAAAAAAATGGCCGGGCAGGCAAAAGGTTTTGGAAAACCTGAAACATGTGCCGGGATTAATTCCGCAGGATGTGCCCCAGGAAAGAAGATGTTCTTTCTTTTTTGATAAAAATATTGACACGCAAATGCTTGAGCAACGCATGCAAATATTAAACTGCGATCTCATAATGTCTGCCGATAAGTTTGCCGATGTATTACCCAAAGGCGTTAACAAAGGCAATACCTTAAAGCAATATATTGAGTTGCTTAATTATCCTTCCGCTGATGTATTGGTTGCCGGAGATACTTTTAATGATTTGTCTTTATTTGAAACAGGATACAAAGCGGTGGTTGTAGGCAATTCGGAACCCGGTCTTATTGAAGCAACAAAAAACAAGCACCATGTATATCACGCAAAAAATGAAGGCGCGGGTGGAATAGTGGAGGCGATGGAATATTTTCCCGAATTCAAAAAATACTGTGTGTAATTTTCTTATCTTCCTTATATAAACTTTTCCCAATGTCTGAAAAAAGATTTCAACCTTTTGTTGCGCCGGAAACCAAAATGGCAGAGTTCACTATTAAAGCCATTATAACGGGTTCTGTTTTTGGAATAATATTCGGCGCTGCAACAGTATACCTCGCATTAAAAGCAGGGCTTACCGTTTCAGCATCTATACCTATAGCGGTAATGGCAATAACATTGAGCCGCCTTTTTTTAAAAACAACCATTCTCGAAAATAATATTATTCAAACAACAGGCTCAGCGGGTGAAAGTATTGCAGCCGGCGTAGTGTTTACACTGCCCGGTTTTTTGTTTTTAAGTGATAAATCTAACGAGAGCTACTTTAACTATATAACCATTTTGGCACTTGCTATGCTGGGCGGTGTGCTGGGTACGCTGATGATGATTCCTTTACGAAAACCTTTGATTGTAAAAGAACATGATACGCTTCCTTACCCTGAGGGCACTGCCTGTGCATCTGTATTGAAAGCCGGCGAAAAAGGCGGGCACTTTGCTAAAACCGCTTTTAGTGGTTTGGGTGTTGCATTGGTATATGCATTCCTGCAAAAAATATTTCATGTAATTGCTGAAACGCCTGCATTCATGACAAAGCAGGTAAATAAATTTTTACCATCGGCAAAAATTAGCGGAGAAATTACACCAGAATATTTGGGTGTTGGTTATATTATCGGGCCTAAAATAAGTGGTGTGCTTGTTGCAGGAAGTGTGCTGGCTTCGTTTGCGCTTATTCCATTACTGGCAACATTGGTGCCTCCGGAAACAATAGCAGGCCAATTGGTAAAACTTGGTGTGCTGGCTGATATTACAAAGCCCGGCGGCAGGGGTGGCTGGAATCCGGATACGCGAACATTTACAGATTTTTCAGTAGCAATATATTGGGCATATGTACGGCAGATTGGTGCCGGCGCTGTAGCTGCCGGAGGATTTATTACATTAATAAAAACCATTCCCACTATTGTTGCATCATTTAAAAGCAGCGTTGGCTCTTTAAACAAAAAAGGAGATGCTGAAGATAGCCGGTTGCGTACAGATAAAGACCTCAGCCTGAAAATTGTTGGAATGGGCAGTATCGGGTTAATACTGATTGTTTCTGTATTGCCTTTTATACCGGGCGATAATTTCTTTAGCAGACTGCTGGTTGGTATATTGATTATTTTATTTGGAGCGTTGTTTGTTACGGTGTCTTCCCGTATCGTTGGTTTAATCGGCTCATCAAACAATCCCATTTCGGGAATGACCATTGCCACTATACTCGGCACCTGCCTCATATTTATTGCTGTGGGTTGGACGGGTAAAATGTATGAACCAATGGTATTGGTGGTTGGCGGTATGATTTGTATTGCAGCAGCCAATGCGGGTACCACATCGCAGGATTTAAAAACAGGGTACCTTGTTGGCGCCACACCAAAGTATCAGCAAATAGCATTATTCATCGGCGCCATTGTTTCTTCGCTTGCTGTAGGTATAACAATAAAAGTATTAGATACGCCAACTCCCGAAATGGTAAGCCAGGGTATTCATCACGCTATAGGCCAAACAAAATATGCGGCACCCCAGGCAACATTAATGGCTACCTTAATTAAAGGGGTATTATCATTCAACCTCGATTGGCAATATGTATTGGTCGGCGTTTTTATTGCTATTGTTGTTGAACTGTGTGGTATTAAGGCTTTATCGTTCGCTATTGGTTTATATCTTCCGCTTGCTACAACATTGCCTATTTTTATAGGCGGTGTTATACGTGGTATAGTTGACTACCGGCAGAAAAAGAAAGGCGAACAACTTTCACCTGAAGAAGAAGATTTGGGCAAAGGGAATTTGTTTGCTACAGGATTAGTTGCAGGTGGCGCTATTGCAGGTGTAATAGTTGCTTTTCTTTCCGTAAACGGTACTATTGCAAACTGGCTTTCCAAAATTAATCTTGAGCATGATCTTTCGGGCCTGCTTGGCGGCGATTTAGGCTACGAAATATTGGGTGTGATATTTTTTGCTATGCTCGGCATAATACTATACAAAGTAGCAACGGGCAAAAAAGCAGTAGACTGATTTTATCTTTACCAAATGGTAATTTGGAAGATATAAATTTTACTTTCTCTACCCCATCACTGCACGCCATTTATCTGATTCTGCATACTGGCGTATCAGTTCATTGCGCTTGTTCAGAATTTTTTCAAAATAATTTTTGAGGAATATTTTGCCAAGCATGCCACCTATGGCGTCGCGGGGCTCTTCCATCTCAACCAGGTCAATTACAATAGTGCCATTTTCTACCTGCATAAAATGATGCTCGTGTCTGAAACTCTTTAAATCACCTTTTACCTGTTCTTCCACAAACTTTTGCTGCCCCTCCATTTCTGTTACTCTAAGCGTAACAGCGCGGGTTTTGCCCAAATGTTTGGCGGAAAGGGTCATAGTATCTCCGGGTTTAACCAAAATATCACTTGCGCTGGCATTTAATGTTTCATTCCTGCCCTCCAGGGCTTTTTTAAATATGGTTGAATTACGGCAAAGGTCAAACACCAATTCCACGGGTGCTTTAATGAATGTTGTAATATGGATAGAGGACATGGGATTTATTTTAATATTACAGAATTATTCTTTCTATCATAGCGCAAAAAAAGTGCAGGCGAAAAACCTCCAGGCACGATTATTATCTAACTTATTCTATAACAATTTATTGTTTTTGTTGCACAAAAGGTAGCTTAGAAACTTTTGCCTTTAGCATTTTATCCCTTATTTCAATAAATATTTCGCTGTCAATAGATGAAAATTCCGTAGAAACATAGCCCATTCCAATAGCTCTGCCGAGTGTTGGCGATTGGGTTCCGGAGGTTACTTTTCCAATCAGGTTTCCTTCGGCGTCTTTAATACGGTAATCATGGCGGGGAATGCCCTTATCAATCATTTCAAAACCCACCAGTTTTTTATCAGGGCCGGCGGCTTTTTGCTTTTGCAGGTATTCGCTTGCCGTAAAGTCTTTGGTAAATTTGGTTATCCATCCAAGTCCTGCCTCAAGCGGCGTGCTGAAATCATCAATATCATTACCATACAGGCAATATCCCATTTCAAGCCTTAATGTATCTCTTGCGCCAAGTCCAATCAGCTTTAATCCTTTTGGTGCGCCTTCTTTAAAAATAGCATCCCAAATTTTATCGGCATTGTTATCCTTGTCTTCAAAATATATTTCCAGTCCGCCGGCGCCTGTATAACCGGTAGCGCTTACAATTACGTTATCAACCCCGGCAAATTTTCCTTTTACAAAAGTGTAATATTTCAGGTTCAGGATATCCATATCCGTTAGTGGCTGTAATATTTTAGCCGCGTTCGGCCCTTGTATTGCCAGCAAACCCGTGCGGTCGGATATATTGTGCATTTCAGCGCCATTGGTATTATGAAACTCAATCCAATCCCAATCCTTATCTATATTAGCGGCGTTTACAACCAGCATGTATACCCCTGCCTTGCCGGCAGGCAGGTTGTTTTCTTCAATGCAGTATACCAGCAAATCATCTACTATGCCACCGTTTTCGTTTGTAAGGCAACTGTACTGCACTTTTCCGGCAGTGAGTTTTGAGGCATCGTTGGTAGTAACACGCTGAATAAGATCCAATGCACCTTCTCCTTTAAAAATAAATTCACCCATGTGGCTCACATCAAAAACGCCTGCATTATTGCGTACGGAAGCATGTTCATCATTAATGCCAGTATAGCTGATGGGCATATTATATCCCGCAAATTCGGCCATCTTTGCTCCTGCCGCTATATGCTTTGCTGTAAACGGAGTTTGTTTCATGAGTGGTTATTATTGTATTGAGTTGATGTTATTATTTATAACTGATAGATTATTCATTCACTATTGACCGTTGCTCATTTATTATTGCCTATTCCCCATCCTTAAACCAACTGCTATACATAAGATAGTTGTTGGCAATCCTGCTTATTTCTCCACTGATTAAATCCTGCGATATGGTTTTTACTTTTTTGGCAGGCACGCCTGCATAAATGGAATTAGGTTCAACCTTTGTTCCTTCCAGCACAACCGCGCCGGCGGCTATAATAGAAAAGCTGCCTATCTCCGCGTTATCCATCACTATTGCGCCCATGCCTATCAATACATTGTCATGCACTTTGCAGCCATGTACAATAGCGTTATGTCCAATGCTGACATTATCGCCAATAACCGCCTGCGTTTTTTGATACGTGCAATGTATAACAGCGCCATCCTGTATATTTACTTTATTGCCGATTCGTATTGCGTTTACGTCGCCCCTCAACACCGCGTTAAACCATATGCTGCAATCATTACCCATCACTACATCGCCAATTATAGTAGCGTTGGGTGCTATATAACAATTTTCACCTATTGAGGGATGTACGCCTTTTACGGATAGTATTAGAGACATGGAATAAAAGTTTCAGGTTTCTGGTTACAAGTTTCAGGTTTCAGGCACACATTTCACATCTCCCATTGCCTATTCACTATTCACTTAACGAGAAACCAGCGATATATCAAAACTTACAAGGTCAATAAATTCCTGCAGCCTTTCATCTATATCCTGTTTGGTAAGTTCTCTTAAACGAATGGTTCCAAATTTTTCAACACAAAATGAAGCGATGGCTGAACCAACAATAATAGCGGTTTTCATTCCTTCAAAAGAAAAATCTTTTGTACTGTCGAGGTAGCCAACAAAACCACCTGCAAAAGTATCGCCTGCTCCTGTTGGGTCAAATACTTCTTCAAGCGGAAGCGCAGGAGCAAAAAATACATGGTCATTATGAAAAAGTAACGCCCCGTGCTCTCCTTTTTTTATAATAAGAAACTTTGGACCCATTTTCATAATTTCTTTGGCTGCACTTACCAGTGAGTATTGCCCGCTTAGCTGTCTTGCTTCACTATCATTCACCAGCAGCACATCAACTTTTGCAATTACCTTTTCAAGATCGGGCATGGCTATTTCCATCCAGAAATTCATGGTATCGAGCACAATGAGCTTTGGGCGTTTTTTTAACTGGTTAATTACGCTGAGCTGAACTAAAGGAGAAAGATTACCGAGCATTAGTATATCCGCTCCCTGGAAACTATCCGGCACAACAGGTTCAAATTCACCCAATACATTTAACTGCGTTTCCAGTGTATCGCGGGTGTTCATATCCATATGATAGCGGCCTTTCCAGAAGAAAGATTTTTTATCTTTTTTTATCTGCACACCATCCAGTTGCACGCCTCTTGCACTCAGCGCATCTAATTCCTCTTGTGGAAAATCTCCTCCAACAACCGATATCTGCTGAACCGGTTGAGTGAAATTTGAAGCGCTCCAGGCAATATAAGTTGCTGCGCCGCCAACTATTTTATCGCTTTTGCCAAAGGGAGTTTCAATTGCATCGAAAGCCATTGAACCAACTACAATAACGGACATGTGTGATTTATTTAGGTTTTATATAATTTTCAAAAACGCTGCAAAGCTAATGTAAATATGTTAAGAGGGAGGAAGCTATTTGTCACTTCCATTACATCATTATTACCAGCATTTTGCTGGTGTATTAGTAGGTAGGGTGCATTTAAAATTATCGGGTTAAAAAGGAATAAATTAGAGGAACCAAACCAAAGTAAACCATAACAGAATAAACCTTTATTGATACTATCTCCTACCGATCCTTTCAAAAAGTTAATTGCTTTTTGGGGTTGGCTATTTAACCTCAAAAGTTAATTCAAATGTTTCAGTGACAAAGTAGGGAAAAATTAAAAGAATTACTTAAACAGATTCTATAATTTTTTACGTGAAAGAGTTAAGCTGCAAATTCTCACTCACTATCCATCCTCACCTCATCATATATTTCCGCAACAGGTATTGTTTCGTTAATTGCCTTTATATGAAGCAGATCTTCTAAGGATTTATATTCTTCCAGCTCCCAGCGAAGAGTGGTATTCAGGCGAAATACCTCAATATGTATACTTTTCGAATCAACCAGAATATATTCCCGCAACGTGGGTATATCGCGGTACAGCATAAATTTTTCACCGCGATCATAATTTTTTGTTGAAGGAGAAAGCACTTCAATTATTACGACAGGATTTAAAATATTCCAGTTATCATTATTTCGTGTGAGCACCTCATCACAAACCACAGATATATCAGGATATGTAAATAAACTGTTCGCTTCAATATGTACCCGCTGATTGCTGTTGTAAGGCTTACACTTTTTCCCTCTCAGCCTGTTATGTAATGCAGCAAAAAAATTTCCCGATATCTCGTTATGGGCTACTTTAGAGCCCGACATGGCAAATATATCCCCTTTGTAATACTCATGCTTTTCAACAGCAGCTTCTTCCATCGCCAGGTATTCTTCGATGGTAAACTTTTGCCTGCTGTAAGCAACTACAGGTTCTCTTACTTCCATATCCATAGCATAAAATACTCATAATTTCTTTGATCGGGAAAGGCTATCTTTAACACAACATTTCCAATTTTCCGCAAATCAATGCAGCCATATGCTAATCGTTTTTTTAAAATCTGCTTATCGCAGCCTTCTCAAAAACAAAGTATTTTCCATATTGAATATTTCCGGGCTGGCTATAGGTATGGCTGCCTGCTTCTTTATTTTTCAATATGTTTATTACGAACGCAGCTATGAAAGTTACAATCCAAATGCAGCAAATATCTACCGGGTGCTGCTTACATTTCGCGAAAGTTCCGGCACCAAAGTGTAAGAACCGTATCTGCTAATCCTGTAGCGGCGTTAAGGGATGAGTGAGAAAATATATAACTAACGACCGCTGCAATGTCCGTTAAAATTATGAACCAGATTGAGATATATAAAACAGAAGAGGGAAGCACTCAAATAGAAGTTCAATTTGAGAATGATTCAGTTTGGCTTAACCGTCAGCAGCTTTCTGAACTTTTCGGGCGAGATATAAAAACCATAGGGAAACATATTAATAATGTATTTAAAGAGAAAGAGTTAAGCAGAGAATCAGTTGTCGCAAATTTTGCGACAACTGCAAATGATGGCAAAATATACCAGGTTGAACATTACAATCTTGATGTCATCATCTCCGTGGGTTATCGGGTAAAATCCAAGCGAGGCACGCAGTTTCGCCAATGGGCCACTCAGCGCCTGAAAGACCTTTTGGTACAAGGTTATGCTATAAACCAAAAGCGGCTGGAACAATTGCAACAGGTAGTGAATATAGTACAACAATCTGGCAAAAATAAAACCCTATCAACATTGGAGGCTAAGGGGCTGCTGGATATTATCGCCAATTATACCCGGAGTTTCGTTCTCTTAAACCGTTTCGACAGCAACAGGCTCACCAATGAGCAACTGGATGAGAATATTACATATGAAATTCAATATCCTGAAGCAATAAAGGCAATAGAAACGCTTAAACAACAATTGGTAAATAATAAAGAAGCTACTGCATTATTTGGGAATCAAAAAGATGAGAGTTTCCAGGGTATACTTGGCAATATAGTTCAAACCTTTGGCGGCGAATACTTATACAAAAGTATTGAAGAGCAGTCCGCACATCTTTTATATTTCGTTATCAAAAACCATCCCTTCAGCGATGGCAATAAAAGAATAGGTGCATTTTTATTTATATGGTTCCTGGAAAAAAACAAGCACCGGTTCAAACAAAGTGGGGAACTTAAAATAAATGATAACGGATTAGTAGCGCTCGCATTACTTGTAGCGCAAAGCAATCCTGATGATAAAGAATTAATGATACAACTTATTATAAACCTCATTAACAATCGCTGATAAACAAGCCTTCAAACCTTAACCTGAAAAAATAAGCCATAATAAAATGAATAACTAAATAATTAGTTATTAAACTATTTATTTAGTTATATTTGCCGGATGATAATACTAAGAGTTTGCATTGTTCTTCTCTTAACCAGTAATATTATATATGCCCAAACTATCAATGGCAGGGTGATATCTGCAAAGCAGGAGCCGTTAACGCCTGTAACTATGGTATTTCAAAAAGGGGATAGCATACTTGCCGCAACCACTACCAACCTGCAGGGGTTATTTCACTTTACCGTGCAACCGGTCAGCGGGCAAACATATACGATACGACTGTCGCTGGTTGGCTATTACTCAAAAGAAATATCTTTTGTATATCCTGATACTAACCTGCTTCGCCTGATAGTGCTGGGAGAAGATAAAAAAACATTAGAAGCAATAACAGTAACAGGCAGGCTGCCATTGCTGACCCGGAAGAGCGACCGCAATATTATCAACGTGGAGAGCAGTGCGTTTGCCAATGGCTTTTCCGCTGCTGAAGTATTACAGCGATCGCCCGGCGTTTGGGTTGACAATATGGGCAATATTCGCTTGAAAGGCACACAACCTGTTACGATAATGGTAAACGATGTTGTGCAACGGTTAGGCGATGAAGAACTTGCCGATTTTCTCCGTTCATTGAAATCTGATGATATCAGCCGGATAGAAATTATTCCCAATCCGCCATCTGAATTTGAAGCAGGCGGATCGGGTGGTATTATTCATATTATTCTTAAAAAGGGAAGAAAGAACGGATGGAGCGGATCATTCAATACAGAATACTGGCAACAGGCGGATAAGCCTTACTTTACTACCGGCGCAACACTCAATCACCAGCTCAACAAGCTTTATCTTTCCGGCAGCTTTGCTTATACGCGAGATCTGCGCAGTATTACCGAAAAAACATCCATCGCTTATCCTGATCTGTCTTCCTTTGATAATTTCACTGATCGTAATGAAAAGATATGGCGGTATCAATATCGCTTTGCTGCCGTGTACGACCTGAACGCCGCTCAGTCTGTAAGCCTGCAATCTTCTTTTGCTACAACCAATTTTGACCAGTTGTTTAAAAGCAATGAAATTTATTATGCCGATCAATTTTCTTATGGCAGCGCCAGCTCGGCAAAACACCGGCAGTTTAATTTTTCCGGCGTTACCCTTAATTATTCATTTAAGCCCGACACATCGGGAAGCATATTAAAAATAATCGCAGATCTTTCAAACAATATTAGAACCGAAAACAGCGAATACAATAAAATAAATGACGACCGCACAAAACAAAGGCTTTGGAGAACGGATGTACCCATAAACACAAAAGTATACAGTATACAATCAGACTATACCAAAGTATTCAAAGCCAAAATGCTTTTAAGATCAGGGTTAAAATATGCATCCATTTACAGAGATAATGAAGTGCTCACAGAAGATTTTAGTGGCACGGTATGGACACCCAATCCCGGGCAAAGCAATCATTTTGCATACAGGGAAAATATACTGATGTTGTATGCTTCGGCAGAAAAAACCATACAGCACACAACCATAAAAGGGGGACTGAGGGCAGAGGAAACATTTTCAGATGGTAACGAAATATCTTCTTCCACAAAATTTGCAAGAAAATATTTTGGGTTATTTCCTTCCCTGTTCTTAATGCAATCGCTGAACGCGGAAAAAGGAACAGCCATCACGGCATCCTATTCCCGCCGCCTTACAAGACCTGCCTTGAATGAAGTTAATCCGGCACGCATTGAATTCAGTAACTACACTTCCGTTACCGGCAATCCCAACCTGCAACCTCAATACAGCAATCATTTTTCTCTTGCATACCAGTTCATCAAAAACCATTCTGTGGAAACATACCTTACACGCACTAATAATTTTATTGCTGTGTCTGCCAACCCGGGGCCCAACAATTCAATAGATTATTACCTGGAAAACACCGGTATCACCACAACATACGGCATTGATTACAGCAGCACCATTTCACCGGTAAGCATATGGACGATCGTTACCGATCTATCTGCGTATCGCTCGGCATACAGCTTTAATAATAAGCCGTACCGGCAAACGTCTTTCTATGCCCGCTCGTTGCATACCCTTACATTTACTAATATTGTTGATGTTGATCTTATGGCTGATTACCGCTCACCGTATATCTATACCAATCTTTATACCTATGGCAATTTCAGCATGGATATCGGTTTTACAAAAAAAATACTCCAAGCAAAAGCAAAACTGCGGTTAGGCTTTACCGATATGCTGAATACATCCCGCGAAAAAGAATGGACAGAAGAAAAAGACTATACCATTGCCTTTTACCGCAAACGACCAACCAGAACCGTAAGACTATCTTTTACTTACCAGTTCAGCGCGGGTAAGAAGATGCAGGCAAAAAATATTGATATAGGTGGGCAGGAAGAGAGAAAGAGGATGGGGAGTTGAGAGAGAGATGCCCGGGGTTGGGTGTGAAAACGTGAAATGTGAGATATGAAAGTTCGTTTCCCGTCTCACGTTTCCTGACAACGCATTGATATCGTTTGAAGCATCAGCGGATAACCATTTCATTGGCTTCAACGGAATGGTTGATACTGTCTTTTATTTTTTTTTATTTCAGCAACTAAACCAATTTCTACCATTTTCCTAACGTCAGGAAAATGGTTTTCTATTTGCTCTCCTGCATTTTTACAGGCATCTTTTGCCTTTTGAATTACTTTTCCAAAGTTTTCCCATTTGCTGTATCCCAGCAGGGTTTGCAATTGTCTTGCACTCCAGCATTCTACGCCTTCCAGTTCAGAAGCAACAACTTTAAATCGTTCAAAAAGTTGTTCTATTTCTTCTGATTTCATAGCACGCTGATTTGACCCATTTATTTTTTTGACACCGTTTAGAGAAGATCCATGGAATGTTCAGCTCCGTTTGACAGTAGCTGCAGAAGCGGCAACATAACGGTTTGGTAGTCTGGTATAGGCATTTAAGTATGCTTTTATCTATGACAATTTTATATTACTTAATACTTGTACACTGCTTATGCACTTGTTGGTGTATAAGTTAATAAGTGATCCTTTTCCAATAATTCAGTTCAAACTTAAGCTCTTAGCCTACATATTGCTTATACACTCATTTGTGTACAGGCTTATTAAATCTACTTAGCAGAGCCTGCCTGTTATTTTTTGAGCAGGCATATAATAATACTTCGATAAGCTTAGTTATTCTCATCTAACTAAGCTGCTATTTCCTAAATGGCACTTTTGCACCGGCAATTGCATAAGTTTCTATTTTTCTCAACTTAGTTATACTTGGTTACAGGTTAGTAACTAAGTTCATTTCTATTCTTGTTTTACCTTCATTGCTGGTTATATACTTTTGTTTGGGGCTCTTTGGTGTATCGGGTAAAGTATATTGCTGTTGACGAGACCTGCTTTCAATTTTAAATAATCGTTAAGCCAGCCCTGCTGTATTATATGCTTAGTATTCAGGCGTGTACAAATATTATTCACAGCTACCTATTTTTCTACAATAACACCACTCCCCGTATCATATCTGTAATTGAGTATCCTTTCAGTTAAGATAAGCTGAATAGCTTCTTCTATTAAGTCTAAGCGTACCACAAACCATTCTCTTGGGGTTATACGAACGCCTGCAGGAGTCATAATATCAATATTTAGACAAGCGCTACCAAAAAACTTATGTAATAATAGCTCCAATTTATCAGCATTTCTATTGTAGCATTTATATGCCACTATTTTTTCTACATCTGCGAAAAGATATGTTGTTTCATTTTTTGCATTTCGTATCCGTTCTTCAATAGGAGTAGTGGAAAAGCCAATTTTATATAAGTTTTTAATCGCTGATATTTGGGGGTCGGTTGATTTAGATTTTAAAACGTAAATCCAACCTGTTTGAATATCCTCTTCTTTTACCAAACTTTCGTTCACAAAAAATTCATCCTGTATTGATTCATAGGTATTGGTTATCAGCTTTCCGCTATTTTGAATTTGCTTGCCTAAAGAACGGTACAGCATATTACTGTATGTCCCATTTTCAAAAATCGTCCTGGTCCTCCCGTCTATTCTGATTCTGTTACCGGAATTAAGTTCTCTTTGAGCTTGTTCAAGGTCGGCAGATTCGAGGTAAAGCATTACACCATCAATCAAATAAAAGTTGCCAATATGCAGGTTTTTTTCAATATTTTTGAAAGGAAGAATTTTTCGCTTTCCTTCCTTGATTTCCTGATGTACTTTTTGGAACATCTCTTCATAAGGCTTGAAGTCTTTTTCCTTTAATGGCTTTCGTTGTGCCACGAAATCTGTTTCTGCTCTGTCTTCTTCTTTGGGAACATGCTTGTACCTGAAAATAGATAGATCTTTTTCTGTGTCCAGCAAACCAAAATCATCGTCATTCAATATATCGTCAATAGAAGGCTTTTCCATTTCCACTTCGC
>JADLCD010000039.1 GCA_020847395.1 Chitinophagaceae bacterium | reverse complement strand
TACATTTTTTAATTCAAACATAAGAACTTCCCGGTTGCAGTTGATTGCAATATGGCAAGGCCATGGTTAAAAATAAAGACCTGATTTTCAATTTATTCGTAATGATGTCATTATAAGGCACGAGGGGTCTATTGTAAGGTGTTGTAAACATAAACAGTTATAGCAGGCAAGCGTTCCGAACTTTTCAAATGTTCGGAACGCTAATCTCAAATCCCCTTAGGAATAGCGGCAATCAACATTCGGGTATATTCATTTTGGGGATTATTATAGATATCTTCTGCATTGCCTGTTTCAATTATCTTACCCCTGTACATAACCATGATCCTGTCGCTTATGTATTTTATTACCGAAAGGTCATGAGAAATAAAAAGCATGGAAAAACCAAATGTCGCTTTCAAATCATTTAAAAGATTAAGTACCTGCGCCTGCACGCTCACATCAAGCGCCGAAACAGATTCATCACAAATAATAAAGGATGGATTTAATACCAGCGCTCTTGCAATACCCACCCGCTGGCGCTGACCTCCGCTAAATTCATGCGGGTAATGATTGAAATGTTCAGCCTTTAACCCCACTTTCTCTAACATATTTATCACTATATTTTTACGGTCTTTATCATTCTGCCCAATATCATGCACAGCAAGTACTTCACATATCGCGTTGCCAATAGTAATCCTGGGGTTGAGTGATGACTCAGGATCCTGGAAAATAATCTGGAGCTCTTTTCTTTTTTGCCGCATTATTTCAGGAGATAGCGAAAGCAGGTTTTCTCCTTTATAATACATTGACCCGGCAGTAGATTCAACCAACCGCAACAAACTTCTTCCAAGCGTTGTTTTTCCGCAGCCTGACTCTCCTACCAATCCTAAAGTTTCTCCAGGGTATATATTAAAACTAACATCATCAACTGCTTTAATAAACTTGCCTGTTTTTCTATCAGCTTTGGGAAACCATACACTAATCCTTTTTGCTTCAAGTAAGGGCTGGCTATGATCCATGATTATATTTGATATAACTTCACGAGGCTTTCCAGCTTTTTGTTCATTACCGTCTAAAAAATCACTCACAACCGGCAGGCGTATTCCTTTAGGATGGATAGCCGGCCTGCAAGCCAGTAAAGCCTTTGTATACACATGCTGTGGGTTTTTAAAAAGAGCTGCTGCACTATTCTCTTCTACAATTTTCCCTTTATACATTACAATAACCCGGTCGGCTATTTCAGCAACAAGCCCCAAATCGTGGCTGATAAAAATAACCGCTATCTCTTTTTCTAACTGCAATTCCTTTATCAATTGCAGGATATTTTTTTGTACCGTTACATCAAGCGCCGTTGTAGGTTCATCGGCAATAAGTAAAGTGGGATTACAGCTTACTGCCATCGCAATCATCACCCTTTGCTTTTGCCCACCGCTCAATTGATGCGGATAACGTTTATATATAAGCGAAGGTTCGGGTAACCTAACTTTTTCAAACAAAGCCATTGTTTGCTGCCGCGCTTCAGCATTACTTACTTTATTGTGCGCTTTAATTGCTTCAGCAACCTGGTGCCCGCAGGTAAACAATGGGTTGAGTGAAGTCATCGGCTCCTGGAAGATCATAGAGACTTCGTTTCCTCTCACCTGTTGTAAATCTTTTCCTGAAACGGACAGCATATCAACAGCACGATCATTCATGCTTTGAATGATAATTTTCCCTTCTCTGATATATGCCGGTGGCGAAGTCAATAATTGTAATATGGAAAGAGCCGTGACTGATTTACCAGAACCCGACTCGCCTACCACAGCCACTATCTCGCCCTTGTTAACTGAAAAAGATATTTCCTGAACCGCATTGGTTACAGTGTTTTCGTTTATAAAATCAACTGATAAATTTTGTATTGATAAAAGTGAAGCTGACAATTATGGCTGTATTATTTTGATATTGTTTATTACAGTTTAAAATCTAAGATGCCGCACAGTCAAACCATCATTAATTAACTGCTTTAAAGAATCGATACCGATTTTGATATGATTCTCCACAAATCCTGAAGTTACTTTCTTATCACTCTCCGCTGTTTTAACACCTTCGGGTATCATTGGCTGGTCGCTTACCAGCAACAATGCCCCTGTAGGAATTTTGTTATAAAAACCAACAGAAAAAATAGTTGCGGTTTCCATATCAATGGCATACGCTCTTATTTTTTGCAGATACAGCTTAAATTCTTCATCATGTTCCCACACTCTCCTGTTGGTGGTATATACAGTTCCCGTCCAGTAATCAACACCATAATCACGAATGGTGGTAGATGTTGCTTTCTGTAAAGCAAAGGCAGGTAATGCAGGCACTTCCGGGGGAAAATAATCGTTAGAAGTACCCTCACCTCTTATAGCGGCTATCGGCAAAATAAGGTCGCCAATTTTATTTCTCTTTTTTAATCCGCCACATTTACCTAAAAATAAAACCGCTTTAGGCTCTATTGCGGTAAGCAAATCCATAATTGTGGCAGCACCCGGACTACCCATTCCGAAATTGATAATCGTTATACCATCTGCAGTGGCACATTGCATGGGTTTATCCTTGCCAACTACAGGTACTTTATGCCATTTGGCAAACTGCCCTACATAATTGCTGAAGTTGGTGAGCAAAATGTATTTGCCAAAATTTTTTAATTTCTCACCTGTATACCTAGGGAGCCAATTCTGAACGATATCTTGTTTTGTATGCATACTCCTTTATTTAGCTAATTTAGCGAATTCATTATTAGTCATGATAAAAATCGAATATCCTGAATACAGTTATAAGATTGAATTTAGGGATAACAAGAAAATGATATTTGATATTGTGCGAAAACTCTGGGTTAATTTAACGCCCGAAGAATGGGTAAGGCAAAATTTTTTGCAGTACCTGATACAGGTAAAACAATATCCGCCGGCATTAATAAGTGTTGAAAAAGAAATATACCTGGGCGAGTTAAAAAAAAGATGTGATATAGTTATCTATAACAGGAATGGAGAACCTTATATGCTGGTTGAATGCAAGGCAATGGATGTAGCATTAAGCACCAAAACCATTGACCAGGTATTAAGATACAATATATCAATACCCGTAAATCATATCATCATCACCAATGGTGCTTACTGCTTTGCGTTTGAGCGTACCAATGAAAAATTTGCTGAGTTGAGGAATATTCCCTCATGGAAAAATTAGCTGAATATTATTTGTTCGTCCCTGTCTTCAACAGGTATTTCGCGTATGAACCGGATGTATTTTTCAGGCTCAATATTGCTGTATACGCCGTAAGCATCTACGATAAAACCAATAATGTTATCAGAAGCTTCAATAAGGAATAGTATTGATTCGTCATCGGGATTGGATTCTCCCTCAAAACGATAGGTCTTAATAATCTTCAGTTCGGAAGGTTGGAAATATTTGTTTTCATCAAGGGTAAGCCCTTTATCTGTTACTTTAAATTCATTCGCCTGACCTCTTTCCTCCAGTTTATTCAACACTTCACTCAGGGTTGTCATTTGCTTTTGTTCATCCGGCATAAAAATGATTATTAATTATAAATCTACAATTAATTATGTATAATGCTGAAGATGTAAAGATCTTATTTCTTCATTTCACTTACCACCTTACAATAGCATTATTTATAACAATTAACTTTCAACCTGCCTCTGTGTTTCGTAATCTTTAATCTTATTATATAAGGTTTTCCTGTCTATTTTAAGAATTTCTGCGGCCTTGGTTTTATTATAGTTTACCTGTTTTAACACCTTAAGAATGGTTTCATATTCTGCCTGTGATGCCGCCTCTTTCAAATCGGGTGCTTTAAGTGGCGCAGCAGATGCAGTTGAAGCTGACTGTTGGGTTTCTGTAGTTCTATCATAAAATGACGCCGAAGGCTGAATAATTTCCTGCGGAAGCACAGATGCATTAATCAGCGGCGTACTTGTAAGCAGTGCGGCTCTTCTTATTACATTCCTGAACTCCCTCAGGTTACCCGGCCAGGAATATTTTTCAAACAGTTCCAATACTTCCGGTTCAAATCCTTCTATTTCTTTTCCTAACTCAGCACACGCTTTTTTAAGGAAAAAATCAGCAAACAGCAACACATCATCTCTCCTGTCTCTCAATGCCGGTATATGAATAGAAAATTCATTGAAACGATGGAATAAGTCTTCCCTGAATCTTCCTTTACGGTAAGCTTCCTGGAGATTTTCATTAGAAGCTACAATGATTCTTATATCAAGGCTCATTTCTTTAGTACCTCCTACCCTCTTGAATTTACGCTCCTGTATTACACGCAGCAAAGCCGCCTGCACATCAACCGGCAGGTTCGCTACTTCATCAAGAAACAACGTACCTCCATTAGCCATTTCAAAATGCCCTTCCTTATCGTTGATAGCGCCGGTAAATGAGCCTTTCATATGCCCGAACAACTCACTACCTGCTAACTCCTTTGATAATGTTCCGCAATCCAATGCTATAAATGGTTTGCCATTCCTGTTGCTGTACTGGTGAATGGTTTTACCTATCACTTCTTTACCTGTACCGCTTTCTCCATATAAAATAACACTATAAGGTGTAGGCGCCACAAGTTTTATCTGTTTGTATAATTCCTTTGTTGCAGTATCCTTACCTACCAGGTATTCTTCATCAGGCTTTACGCTTCCTGTTTTTACACGTGCAACTGCGCCCCCTGCTATAGCAACAGCGGCATTACGCTCACTTGCCTGCTCCTGAGATTTTTTTATCACACTTAACACTTCATCCGGGATAAGCGGTTTGGTTATATAATCGAAAGCACCCTGTTTAATAATATCTACCGCTGTTTTAATATCTGAATAGCCGGTGATAATAATTACAGTAGCCGTTGGTTTTACAGATTTTATTTCGCGAAGCACATCATAGCCTTCCTTATCGCCAAGTCTGAAATCGCACAACACAATATCATAAGGATTCTCCTTAAACTTTGCTATTCCTGAATTTCCATTGTATGCCGTATTTGTTTCAAAACCCTTTCGTTGAAGAAACCTGCTCAACAAAGTGCACATGTCCATATCATCATCTAGAATTAATATTCTTTCAGCCATCGGAGTTTATTTTGGTATTAAGCAATAATAATATTTTTAAGCAAAAGTAAAATTCAATTTTCTTATAGCCGGGATTTCTAATGAGATGCATTCCAAATTGTCGTTCTATACACAACTTTCCGGTTGGTGAGATACCGACCGGTAGGGCGCTCTACAGGTGGGTGTTTCCACCCACCTGCGACAAATGCACCCTTTCTAATCATTTAAAGAGCCACCTTTTGCAGGTGGCTCTTTTATCAACTGACCGTCCATTGTATAATAAGTTAAAATAAGCAGATTCGGATTATTCATTTAATAATCACTACAATAGATAAAATCCTGCCAGTAAAATTTTCGCTTTAAAACCGTTATCATCCTACATTGATGTAGATGCAAATAAACACAATGAGTAATTATTTGCCCACATAAAAAGCATTTAATATATGAAATTTATTTTCTCAATTTGAGGAACATATTGCTCAATATTTTTTATCCTGCTGTTTTATAAATATGCCCAGGCACGGCTAAAACTCTTGCCCACACTACGTTTCATACCATTTTAAATTATTGGCAATATATTTTAACGTACTATATTAAACTCATTAATAATCCTTTTAAATTTTTTACTTATGGGTAATTTGTTATACGTTATAGCCGTGATATTAGTAATTGCATGGGCTATAGGATTTCTCGGATATCATGCGGGCGGTATTATTCATATCCTCCTTGTAATAGCCGTAATCGCTATTCTGCTTCG
The DNA here is from genome assembly GCA_020847395.1 of Chitinophagaceae bacterium. GTDB lineage: Bacteria > Bacteroidota > Bacteroidia > Chitinophagales > Chitinophagaceae > Agriterribacter. Next base: position 4,550 of record JADLCD010000039.1, on the reverse strand, counting down.
TGTAATAAGAGGCGCCGCATAATAAATACCTTTTTTATAAGCCATTAAACCTTATTATTATGGAAAGCTGGAAGTTAAAGCTCAAAGGAAACTGGAACGATGTAAAAGGCAAGGTTAAGAAAGCCTACGCAAACCTTACAGATGATGATCTTTTGTATGAAGAAGGAAAAGATGATGAATTGTTAGGCAGGATACAAAAAAAAGTAGGCAAAACAAAGGAAGAGGTTAAAAGCTGGATTGAAAGCTTGTAATCCGGAGAGCTACAATTAAATTAAAAGGTTATCGCACAATGTAAGCGGTAACCTTTTTTATAACTTCCGGCAAGATATTTTGTTATATTAATCATACACTGCCTGCATGCTGCCACTTCATAAAAAAGTTAAGAAAGCAACCTCTACCCCTAAAGGAAAAATCATTTTCAGCGCGATCCTTCTTTCAATTGCAGGCGCTATTGCACTATCAGTCATATACTGGAATACTATAAAGAAAACTTTTATCAGGGAAAAAGTAAGCGCTGCTGTTCAGGATAAAAGTGACAGGTTATACAGTATTCATTACGATGATATGGAGCTGAATGAAGTAGATGGATTTCTTTTTATCAAAAATCTTTCCCTCAATTATGATACTGCAAAATACAAAGCGCTTCAAAATAAAGACATCCCCGGCACACTCTTCAGGCTTACCGTACCCTCAATTAAAGTTACAGGCGTGCAAACGCCACAGGCGCTTTTAACAAAAGAAATTATCGGGCGAAAAGTAGAAATAAAAGAACCCGTAATTGATATTATATACACCCGTAAGGGTGATGATTCTACCAAAGGCATACCTGCCAATGAAGTATACCGGCAGATATTGGGCAATCTTCAATTAATTAAAGTAGATACGTTTTTAGTTACCGGTGCAAAAATTATTACCCGCGATTTAACAACAGGTGAGCAAAAGCTTTTGCTCATGGATACGCACCTTGAGCTGCGTGACGTGGCGATTGACAGCGTATCAAATAAGGATACATCCCGCCTGCTTTTCTCCAAACATTTGCTGGTTAATTGCTCAAAACTATCCTGGACATCCCGTGACAAGCTTTACCGCTATTCTCTTGACAGCATCATATTAAACTCAGATGATCACCACATTTCCACCAAAAGCTTTAAAATTATTCCGCAACTGGATGAAATAAAATTTGCTCAAAGAAAAGTATACCAGGCCGACCGCTATGATATTGCCTTACATGATATTGAAATTGAAAAAATAAATTTTCCTGATCTTCTTAAAGAAAAGATTTATGCAGAAAGCATTACTATCCGTAACTCAAGCATAAAAATATACCGCGACATGACGAGGAAACCTGATGGCAAAAGCAGGATAGGCACATATCCCCAGCAACGTGTTGCTCAAATCCCTGTTTCCGTTACTGTTGAAAAATTAATTTTAAAAAACAGTTATGTGGAGTATAAGGAAAGAGGACGGCTGATGCAAAAAATCGGGAAGGTGATATTCGCAGATTTGAATGGAACGTTTTTAAACATCACCAATGAAAAATCAGCAGGTAAACAAGATGTGCTTACCGCGGATATTAATGCAAATTTCCTGCACCGGTACCCGGTTAAAACTACCTGGAATTTTTATTTAAACAACAGAAGGGGGCGGTTTGATGTAGCCGGTCAACTGGGTTCGCTTGACGCAACGGGGCTTAATCAATTGCTTGAACCACTGGGAGGTGTTAAGATAAATAAGGGGAGGATTAACCAGCTTTCCTTCCATTTAAAAGCAGACAATTATAGTATGAAAGGGCCGGTAAAGTTTTTGTATAATGGTTTAAAAGTATCAGTATTGAAGAAAGATGAAGAGACAAAAGAATTGAAAAAGAATAAGCTGGTAAGTATGGGAGCCAATATGCTGATATACGATGATAATCCAACCAAAAACAAACCGGTACGTATAGGCGAAGCTGATTTTAAAAGAGATACTACAAGATCGATGTTTCACATGTGCTGGAAAACGTTGATGGAAGGAATAAAATCATCTGCAATTAAAAATTGACCTGTATACCGGTTTCTATAATTTCTATATCTTCAACCCATAAATGCATTTTACCTTTTCAAAAAAATATAAATGAAATTAATTTACTTTTTTTGCTGTTTTACATTTTTATTTGTTTTTCAAACTTCCGCACAAAAAAATTCATGGAACAATTTATTTGATGGCAAAACCCTCAATGGCTGGAAACAGATGGGCGGTAACGCTAAGTACACTATTGAAAAAGGCGCCATTACTGGTATAACAGTACCATCAACACCTAACAGTTTTTTGGTAACCGAAAAAGAATATGAAGATTTTGTACTGGAATTAGATGTATTAATTCCTGATACAACCACCAACTCAGGCATACAGTTCAGAAGCCATTTTAACCCTGATGCCAATAACGGGCAGGGACGGGTATATGGTTTTCAATACGAACTTGATGGTTCCTCAAGAGCATGGACAGGTGGTATTTATGATGAAGGCAGAAGAGGATGGTTATATCCTTTAGACCTTAATCCTGCTGCTAAAAAAGCCTATAAACCCGGTGTGTTTAATCATGTAAAAATTGAATGCAGGGGCAATACGATTAAAACATGGGTTAATGGCAATCCGGCATCTTACCTTGTTGATACTGCAGATACAAAAGGGTTTATTGCCTTGCAGGTTCATTCTATTGGTAAAGATGAAACGCATGCAGGAAAAAAAATTTACTGGAAAAATATCCGTATTACTGAAAACTTTCAGGATAGCCCATTTCCTCCAAATGTATATGTGTTGAATTTTACACCTAACGCATTAACAGCATCAGAGAAACAAAACGGTTGGAAATTATTATTTAACGGTATTAATGCAGATGGATGGAAAGGCGCGTATAAGCCCGGCTTTCCGGAAAAAGGCTGGAAGATTGAGCATGGTATCATTACCGTGCTTTCATCGCAGGGACAGGAGTCTAACAACGGTGGAGATATTGTGACGCTTGAGCAATTCAGCGCTTTTGATATTTCCTTTGATTTTAAACTTACTACCGGGGCAAACAGCGGCGTAAAATATTTTGTAACACTTTCTGAAAACAATACCGGCTCAGCAATTGGTTTGGAATACCAGGTGCTGGATGATAAGGTTCACCCGGATGCAAAAAAAGGCGTAGATGGCAATCGTACGCTTGCATCACTGTATGATCTTATCACTGCCAGAAAGCCCGGCAATGCATTACATGCCATTGGTGAATGGAATAAAGGAAGAATTGTTGTATATCCCGATAATCGTGTTGAGCATTACCTCAACGGGCAAAAAGTGCTGGAATATGTAAGAGGTTCAGCGGCATTCAGGGCACTTGTAGCGGTAAGCAAATACCAGAAATGGCCAAACTTTGGTGAAGCAAAACAGGGGCATTTATTATTGCAGGATCATGGTGATGAAGTGAGCTTCAGAAGTATTAAGATAAAGGAATTGAAATAAAAGAAGCATTATTTTATCAGATCTCAGATGATCAGTTGAACGGCGCCGGCAAGAGCTTATTTTTTATTACTGCACTTATTAAAAAACAAGTAACGCCCAAGCACTGGTCTGGCCAAGCTACAAGGCAAACGCTACCAAACCAGCGCCAGCTTACTATGTGCAACAGACCGGCGCTAGAGGAGGGAATGCTTGCGACTGGTTCCTGACTATTTCTAACATGCCTTTATTCCATTAGCTTATATGCCTGGACTATAGGGGGTTTACAGCCTCCGCTTGCACAGCGACTATAGTAGACCTACTACCATCTTTTATACAATTTCCACGGCACACCCTGCGCTAGCATGAGGCGCTTAATTGTAATATCCCTCAATAAATTTAGCTTTGATGAAATCTTGGTCTTCATCGTCAACTTCCTCTTTTTCATCTATTGGGTCGAAACTTATATAAAATAAACTTCCATATTTAAAGAACTTTACTATTTCAATATTGTAAAATATTCGATGCGAGAGATAATAAAGAGAATATTCTTGAACATCAATGAATTTTAATATTAAAGAGTTGTTGCTTTGTTTTTTGGGGTAAAGTAAGATTATTTCGATATCAATACAAACTAAATCATTATCTACATAGATTACGATTTTTAAAATTTGAGCACTAATTAAACTTAAATTTCCGTGAAGTATATTGACTAAATCTTCTTGCGTTGCTAATAATTGCATAAAAAAAATTAAAGCCCAAAATCTTTTTTTAATTCATTTTTCTTAGGTTTTCTCCCTGGCATTCTTATACCTCTTCCCGTAGGATTTTGTGGGTTCGGCTTGCTGCCGTTGTTGGTGTTGTGCATAGCCTATTGTGTGTTGGCATCACCAACAACATTTCCACAGCACTGGTCATATTTGTGTGACAAGCCTCTCAAACTCCTTGTTGTTGGTATGCCCCACATATTTACCATGCTGCATACCAATTTATCTGCCGGAGGCATGACGACGGCACTTGCACCAACAACTGTGAAAATACCGTATCAAAACGCAATCGTTGTTGGTGTTGCCAACGCACTTTGCCTACTCACG
>JADLCD010000187.1 GCA_020847395.1 Chitinophagaceae bacterium | reverse complement strand
GACATGGCTGAAATGCTGCGCATAGCGGGCGGCGACATGCACTGCATTGGCGCCTATCGGGCGATGCCGACCGGGTCTTGCCGCGGCGGTCTCGTGATCATGCAGGAAATATTCGGCGTCAATGCGCACATCCGTGCCCTGGTCGAAGGCTTCGCTGCTGCGGGGTATTGCGCGATCGCACCGGCGCTCTTCGACCACATCGAAAACGACGTGGAACTCGACTACGACAGCGCAGGCATTGCCCGCGGTCGCGCGCTGATCGCGGAATTGAGTCTCGATGATGTCATCGCCGATGTTGGAAGTGCCGCCAACGCCATCGCCTCTGCCGGAAAAATCGGCGTCGTCGGCTATTGCTGGGGTGGCACGATCGCCCTGCTCTCGGCGATCCGCCTCGGCCTGCCGGCAGTCAGCTACTACGGCTCGCGCAATGTCGCATGGCTTGACCAAGCCTGCCCCGCGCCCCTGCAATTCCATTTCGGTGCCAACGATGCATCGATACCGCCCGAGGCGATCGAACGACACCGAAAGGCCTATCCGCATGCCGAGGTGCATGTCTATCCGGCCGGTCACGGTTTCAATTGCGACCTGCGCGCAGATTTCGACCCGGCGAGCGCGACGCTGGCCCGCCAGCGAACGCTGGAGTTTCTCGCGCGGCACCTCGGGCCATCACCGTGAACGCGGGCTTTGTCCTCGACCCCAGGCTTGTGGCCGACAGCCATGCCGTGGCCGCGCTGGATCTTTGCGATCTGCGCCTGCACGCCGACTCCAGCTTTCCCTGGCTGATCCTCGTTCCGCGCATTGTCGGCGCGCGAGACCTGATCGATCTTGCTCCACCACAACAAGGCCAGTTGTATGCGGAAGTTGATCGCTGCTCGCGCGCGCTGGTTGAGGTCTTCCATCCGCACAAGCTCAACGTGGCTGCATTGGGCAACGTGGTCGAGCAGTTGCACGTGCATGTGATTGCCCGGTTTCGCGATGATCCTGCGTGGCCCGCACCCGTGTGGGGACGCGCACCATCGGCATACGCAACCGACGCGCGCGAGGCGCGCATCGCGCAACTGCAACAATTGCTCGGCAGATGAACACGCGTTTCGCGCTGGAGCCCTTGGGCGAAGACGCATTCCTGCTGCGCTTCGGCCCCAACATCGACGCCGCAACCAATGCCCGCGTGCACGCATGCGCGGGTGTGCTGGAACAGCATCGGCCTTCGTGGCTGATCGAGATCGTCCCCGCGTTTGCAACACTGGCCGTGCAGGTTGACCTGAACCTGCTGGCACAGGATGAAGGCTGGCGCGAGCGGGTACAGGCCTTGCTGCTGGCGCATGCCGATGGCGAGGACGCCGACGCGACGCCCGCGCCAGCAACGGTGCACACCCTGCCTGTTCGCTACGGCGGCGAGTTCGGTCCCGATCTGGATGCGGTTGCCCGCCACGCCGGTCTCGGACCTGAGGAGGTAATCCGGCGCCACTGCGCGGCGCGCTACCAGGTCGGCATGCTCGGCTTTGCCGCCGGCTTTCCCTACCTGATCGGCTTGCATGAAAGCCTCATCACCCCGCGTCACGCCACACCACGCACCGAGGTGATGGCCGGCAGTGTCGGCATCGGCGGAGAGCAAACGGGCATCTACCCGCGCACGGGGCCGGGCGGCTGGCAAATCATCGGTCGCACCGATGCCAGGCTGTTTGATGTGCAGCGCGAGCCGCCCGCGCTTCTCGCCGCGGGTGATGTCGTGGTGTTCCGCGCAGTCGATGAATACGGCAAGCCGCTGGCAT
>JADLCD010000038.1 GCA_020847395.1 Chitinophagaceae bacterium | reverse complement strand
TCTTTACAAAAGCATTTGCTATTCGTAATAATGCCACGCCTTTTATGGGGCTGTTAAATGCTACAAGCACATTATAGCTGCTCAACTGTAACGGCGCAGCAAGCGATTCTTTTTTCTCAGGTAAAAATCTATTTATAATATCAAGTGCAGGACCGGTCATAAATGTTGTAGCTATCGCCATAATAACGAGCATTGCAAATATTTCCGGGCTTAATACACCAAGATCGTAACCAATATTAAGTACCACCAGTTCCATCAATCCGCGGGTATTCATCAATGCGCCAATCAACAAACTATCTCTCCAGCTTTGTCCTACAAATTTTGCAGCAATAGCGCTTCCTAAAAATTTGCCTGCTACAGCTACGCCTGTAATCAACAAACATACCTTCCATAAATACGGCTCATTTAACAAGCCAATTTGTGTTCTTAAACCTGTAAACACAAAAAACAATGGCAACAGCAGTACAACAGAAACGTCTTCAACTTTTTCAATAAATATACTCCTGAACCTGGTATTAGCCGGCATAATTACGCCCGCCATAAATGCGCCGAATAATGCATGTATGCCTATTACCTCAGTAGCGTATGATGATATTACCAGTGTTACAAAAAATATCGCCACTATCGGTTTGCTAAAAGATTCTTTATCCGCATATTTATCACCCACTCTTTTGAAAAAAGGTTGTACGATTTTCAGCATTATCAACACATATAAAATCGCCATCAAAATAGTATATAAGGCGCTGAGCACTGTGCCTGCTTTTACAACAGCAATAACCGCTGCCAGCAAACACCAGGCGGTAATATCATCGGCAGCAGCACATGTAATAGCAATAGTACCTAACCGTGTTTTGGTAAGCCCGCGCTCCTGCACTATTCTTGCCAATACCGGGAAGGCAGTAATACTCATAGCAATACCTATAAATAAAGAAAATGAAAGAAACTTTACATTGTCTGGCGCAAAATTGGTATAAACAAAATAGGCAAGCGTTATACCTAAAGCAAAAGGAAAAATGATACTGGCATGACTGATCACAACTGCATCCTGCGCTTTATTTTTCAATACTTTCAAATCCAGTTCCATGCCTATTACAAACATAAACAATATCAACCCTATCTGGCTAAGGAACTGCAGGTTACCCAACGATTTTGCAGGAAAAAGAAAAGAAGAAAATTCAGGAAAATACATACCTACAAATGATGGCCCAAGAAATATACCCGCAGCTATTTCGCCGATTACTGTTGGCTGTCTTATTTTTTTACAAAACCAACCAAATACACGGGCAACAAGAATTATGGTAATAATCTGCAATAACAATATGGCCAATGGATGCTTCAGATTTTCCATAAATGTATTGGCAAACTGATCCCATGTAGAAGCCGATATCTGCGGTACAAAATTGGTTACCTTTTCAGGCTCTAACCCAATGCCACGGGCAATTACAAAATATATAATCAGCGAGAAAACAATAATAGTTATCGCATAAAAGCTTAAGTTCTTATACTTCATCCTGAATATTTCTTGTCAACAAATACTATTCAAAAAAGTCAAGCTCAGCAATCGTTAAATTTTTTCCGTCGCCGGTTACTGCCTTTGATTCTACCCTGATATACCGGGTTTGAACAGGCGATGTAAAATAATGGGTACGTGTTACCGGGTCATTAACAAGATTGCCGAATTCAAAACTTTCTGCGTTTGTCCAGTTTTGTCCGTCGGTGCTAATTTTTATAATACCTTTTGCCATTAATCCATTGGCAGATTGTACTTGCGGTGTGTAAGCAAATGCTTTGATGGTATACATTTTTCCGAGGTCAATACTAATAAAATATTCACCGCCATCATCATTAGATTGCCAATATGTTTTTGGATTTTCATCAAATGCATAAACAGCTTTGTGTCTTGCGGCTTCTCCATAACTATCAACCAGTTTCCAGTGCTGCTTTACAATACCAAAAGTCTTTTCCGCAACAGGGCCTTTTTCTCCTTTATTATAAGCTGCAGCTTTAATTACGCCCTTCTCAATACTAAATGGTTCAGTAAATATTGTGGAAGACCGGTTTGGTTCAGTGCCATCAGTAGTATAAAAGATTTTATAACCCTTATTAATATTACTTGCCGCATTTTCACCATTAGGATTCCATGCAAATGCCTGTAGTTTGGGTTCGATGGTTATCAAACCATTTATATTTCTTGTAAACTGCAACTGCGGCGGATGTGTTTTATAATAAAAAGCGGCAACATTGCTTATGGCAACGGTATATCTGGATTCCAGTATGCGAACCCTGAATTTATTTGAAGTTACTTCCGGGAATCTTAAAATTCTTTTATAGCCGATGTTGGTTGCTTCGGCAACCTGTTTCCATGCGCCGTTAATCCAAGCATCTACGGCGTGCTTTTCCACTCTTTCGCTATGTGTTGCTACTGCCTCCTGCAGCATTATCCTGTTAATAGTTACAGGTTCTGCCGTGCTGATAATAATTTCAGGTTTGTTTTTATTTAACAATATAAAATCCTGCACATTATTATTCAATACCTGCTGCGGGCCTTTTGCATTTTTAAAAAGATTATTACCATAGGTATCTTTTATACGTTGGCCTACTTCATGCAAAACTTTATAATCGGCAGGAGAAAATTTCCCTTCCCTGTTGGGCGGAATATTTAATAAGAAAGTAGAATTACCACCCACAGAACGTTCGTAAATATCAAACACATCATCGGTGCTTCTTACTTGTTGTCGTTTATCATCACGATAAAACCAACCTTCGCGGATGGAAGTATTGGTTTCAGCCTGCTGGTAATGCAAAAACTTTGCTTTGTATACATCTTCCCTGCTGCCTAATGAAGCATTTGTCAAATCAGGAAAACCGTTCATTAAATTGGGGTCTTCCTGGTAAGGAATAATATTCCATTCCGTATCTCTTGTTCTGCCCGCTTCATTGCCGCACCAGCGTATATCCTGCTTACCAAAAATTACCGCCCTTGGTGCTAATGTATTGATGAGTTTTTTCCAGGCGAGGTAATTGTATTTTTGTCCGCCTTTTGTTTTAGGATGAGCGCCATCAAACCAAACTTCATCTATCGGGCCGTATTCTGTAAGCAGCTCAAACAATTGATTCATAAAATATTCATTGTAATCATCTACCTCCGCTTCAAAAGTTTTTTTGTTGGCAAATGGTCTGCCCGGCACTGCACGCGGAATCGTTCTTTTAGTATACTTACTGAGATTGCCATATAAACCATCCGGATTTTCTATCTGAAATAAATCGGCTGGAGATAAATAAATGCCGACTTTTAAACCATATTTTTTACAGGAGTTTACGAGTTCTCTGAAAATATCTCCTTTTCCATCTTTATACCCCGACGACATAATGCCGTGTTTGGTATAGCGGCTTTGCCATAGCACAAAACCATCGTGATGTTTCACGGTAATAATCACCATCTTCATACCAGCGGCTTTCATGGCTTCACACCATTGGTCGGTATGCAATTCTTTCAAATCAAATATTTTTGGGTCTTCCATACCAGTTCCCCACTCCATCCTGGTAAATGTATTAGGCCCAAAATGAATAAATGCTATAAACTCATTGCGAAGGGCGGCATATTGATTTGCAGTTGGCACCACATGAGCCGCTTTCAGAATAATTTGCTCTTTTGAATCTGAAGACTCTACGGCAATGGTATTCTTCACCGCCATCGCATTGCCTGCCATCTGGCCAAATACCGGGAGCACAAAAAATATTGATAATACTAAAATTACATTCTTCATCTTGCTATACATAAAATCTAACTATTTGTTTATAAAAATCCGGGTGCTTATCTAATGCGGTAAAGATATTTATAAAAATAATGTCCCATCTATATTTTACACGCTACGTATTTGGAATTGGAATGACGTACAGGGATTGCCCAAAGGATAAACATGTATGTTTAAAAATGTGTAAAACATTTATAGCAGCGGTATAAGTTTTGTACTATATTTAGAACAACAAACCGGAATAACATGATAAAACTGCTTGCCGCCGTACTTATTTTTATGTCCTGCACTTTTAAAAATGCTCCTAATAAGGAACCATATACCTCCCTGCCTTCGTACCCGGTTTCAAAAAATATAGAAGATGCATGGAAAAGTACATTGGCTTTTTTCAGCAGTAAAAATATTAAAGTTGTTCATGCGGAAAAATCAAGCGAATATATCATTACCGAGCCGGTGCCTGTGCAATGCGGTAATGAAACTGATAATGATGCCGATATAATTATAACTGATGCAGATAATGTGCCTGCAACGGCTACTGCCAGGTATAAAGTAAAAGTAACGCAGGTATATGGTCAAACCACTTTAATTCCCACACTGGAAGATATTCATACCAGTGACCAGAATCATGCGGCAAAATCAACAGGCAAGCTGGAGAAAATGCTTAGCGAATATGTAAATCAGTGAAAAAAATTATGTACTTAGCGGCATTGCTACTATCGCCGTTCCTTGCGTCGCACACTTTTACTGTAGTAATGCTATCAGCAATGTTATAACTTATTAAACTTTTCTATTCTTTCTCAAACTGAAAAATTTTATCCATCAAAATCCATTTTTCGCCTGGTTTTGCCCAGGGAATGGATTGTTGGTATTTCCACATCAACGCTTCCCATTCCTGTACTTTTGGGCAATCAGCATCCAATGATTTTTTATTTTCAAAAGTAAAATCATCAGTGGTTTCCAGTATCATAAACATCCTGTTGCCCGTGCGGTAAATTTCTATATTGGTAATACCTGAATCAAGGTCATTTTGCCTGACTTGTTTCCACCCAACGCCAGGTTTGTGCCAGTCTTCATATTCTGCAATGCTTTTTTCATCGTCAATCAAATCAAGGGCAAGACAAAATTTTTTCATACCGTTTATTTAAACCATTTTTTAAAAGCGTTTATCGTTTGCTGAGCGGCAATATCGCTATCTGGCAAAGGAAATATTTCTGCCGAAATATAATTTTTATAATTGATTTTTTTTATCGCGCTAGCAATTTCATCCATAGCTGTATGGCCAAAACCTATCGCCATCCTGTTGCTGTCTGCAAAATGAATATGCCCGATATATTCCCCGTATTGTTCAATACTTCCTGCAATAGATACTTCTTCAATATTCATATGAAACAAATCCGCAAGTAGTTTCACATTTTTAACAGAAAGCGTTTTGATAAACGCTGCAGCCGGCCCCAATTGATTAAATATATTTGTTTCATAGCGGTTCAGTGGCTCATAAATAATATGCACACCATGTATATATGCTTTCTCTGCAAGAATATTAAGCCCTTCGGCTAACCATTGCAGTGAGTCTTGCATGCTTATACCCTGTGCTACATTTCCCTGCATGGAACCGATAATGGCAGGTGCATTAAATGCAGCGCCGAAATCAATCATCTCGCTTATAAATGAGATGGCCTTTTCTCGCACAGATATATCAGGGTTGGTAAGGGTAAGTCCATTTATTACCTTACCTGCGCCTGTGCCCATAGCGCAGATAGCAATATTATACCTGCGGGTTAATTGTTCAATATAAGCAATATCAAATGCCGTTCCCGATGCTGTAAATAATTCAACCGCATCAAAACCAAGGGCAGAAGCTTTTTTTATACCTGCTTCAATATCATCCCAAAATACCCAGGGCCCTTTTTTAATTTCCGGCACTAACGCTATGGTAACTGCTGATTTCATTATTCATTTTTATATAGAAAAATCAACCATAATCTTGGTAATATTGCCCCTGTTTTCCGCCCAGCCTTTCAACGCATCACCCGAATCCTGCAAAGAAACCGTTTTCGATATAACATCATCAACCGGAAATTTGCCCGATTCAAGATACTGTATCACTTCAGGAAAATCACCCAAACAATTTCTCGATCCGAATATTTCAATTTCCTTACGTACAAATATGCCGGTATTATAGTCTACAGGCTTTTTGCCATAACCGATATATACTACTCTGCCGGTATAACTCACAAGGTTAACCGCAGTTTTATAAGTATCATAACTGCCCACCGCTTCTATCACCACATCAGGGCCATCTCCATTTGTTAAATCTGCAATTACAGTTTCCACATCCTGCGTGGCGCCATTAACAGCAGCCTTTACACCAACCTTTTTAGCAATAGCGGTTTTATAATCACTCACATCAAGCGCATATACTTCAGCACCGCGATGCAAAGCGCCGGCTATTGCACCCAGCCCAACAATGCCGCAGCCAATCACCAATACTTTATCTTTTAATGTTACTCCTCCCCTGTCAACCGCATGAAAGCCCACGGTTAATGGTTCTGCCAACGCCAATTCCTGTAAGGAGAGTTTATCCGAAGCATGCAGCTTTTGCCAATCAATGGCAATATATTCCGTCATAGCGCCGGGTCGTCTTACTCCCATTGTTTTATTATCAATACACGCATTGGGTTTCCCTTTGCGGCAGGAAATGCATTTGCCACAGTTTAAATACGGGTTCAGGGTAACCTTCATGCCTGCCCGAAATGTATCAGGCACATTTTTTCCTATAGCTTCAATTACTGCCCCAACCTCATGACCAAGTACATTGGGATATTCCTGCAATTCAAAAAGCCCGAGAAAACCGTTTAAATCACCACCGCAAAAACCTACAGCGCCGATCTTTACTAATACTTCATTGGCGGCAGGTATCGGTTTTTCAATATCTCTTATCTCTGTTTTGCCCGGGGCAGTTAATACCAATGCTTTCATTACGCAATTTTTTTAGGAATATTATTTTCTTCACGACCCTCAAACCACATCTGGTTTTTTACAGGTGCTACCGCAATGTTTATTTCCGCTATTAAACCTGGCGGTATTACCAAACCCGATGCTTTAATATTTCTTCCTACCGTTTTTACCTGGCACATACCCGCAATAGTAGTTGCAATGGCCGGGTGAGCTATAGCGTAAGATAAGGCAACATCACTTAAGGACAAGCCATATTTATGGCATAATGCCAGCAGCACAGGTTGTATATCTTTTAATGATTGCGGCGAACGGTGCCACCCAGGCAATGGCGCATCTGTGAGTATGCGCTGCAGAAAAGGCGCGGCATTCATCAATCCAAAGCCTTTTTCTTTTGACAGCGGAACAAGCTCATCATTAATTTCATCTTCCAGCAAATTAAAATGCGCCCATGATAAAACGGTATCTATATCAACCTGCCTCGCTATATGCGCCAAATACCTCACCGGCAAACCTGTTATGCCTATAAACCTTGCTTTACCGCTTTCCTTCACTTTCATAATCGCAGGTATAGCCTCATTCAACACCTGCTCTTCGGCGCCAAATTCAATATCATGCAACTGAAAGAGGTCAACATAATCCGTTTGTAATCGTTGCAGCGATTCATCAATACTTTTAATAACGCGATTGTATGAAAAATCAAAATGATCAATATAGCGGCAGCATTTGGTAGCAAGAATAATATTTTGCCGTTTTCCTTTTAAGGCTTTTCCTAATCTTGTTTCCGCCAGCGTATCGCCATAAAAAGGCGCAACATCAAAAAAATTAATACCGTTATCAATGCCGTAGTGCAGGGCATTAATAGCTTCGCTTTCTTCAATCGCTTCAAACACATTACCAACTGGCGATACACCAAAGCCTAATACTGAAACCTGTAGTTTTGTTCGTCCTAAAATCCTGTATTGCATACCAAAACCTGTTAAATAAATTTAGTGAAGAAAGCAAATTAATAAAGAGATAGCAAATAAGAAACACAACAATTCCGTTATTTTGGGTAGTTTAGGATTAAATTGAAATAGCATGAAATTTCATTTGATCTTATATATAGCCAACAGGCTATTACTTACATCTTTTTCATGCGCTGAACAGAAAGAAAAGACATGCCGTACAAAGAACATATGAAAGCACAACTTAATCAAATTAACAACCTGCTTCAGAACAGCGATTTTACAAGAGCAATGGCAGAAAAACTTGAAGCAGCATATTATATTGCTCAAAATCAGCCCGTGCCTCCTTTCAGCACTCCGTTCAATGATACAGCTTTAATAAAGAAAAGCATTAAAGAGGAAAAAATTGCAACAGGTGTAGCGCCGCTTTATGCAGTTGAATGTGGTATTGGTCAGTTGATGGAAGCATCTGGTGGAACACCGGTTGAATGGGTAGATAAAATAATCAATAATAAACTTGATAGTGCACAGGTATTAATACTAAACCGTTTTGCAAATGCTACATGGAAAGCGGGACAACCTTTTCGCGGGCTGGAGCGGATTAAAAGACCCGTATTTATTTCGGCGGTTTTTCTGCCGGAAGATGAAGTAAAAAAAGACTATGAGCATGTACAGATTACCACACAAATGCTCCGGGAAAAAATGGAGAATGTAAAAGATGCATCAAAATCTCAACAACTGCAAAGAATAAATGAATTATTACAAGACAAACAATTTGCATTTGATGTAGCTGCAAATGCTGAAGTTGTATATTATACTTCACAGCGCAAAGCTGTACCACCATTTTTAAAACCCGGAGAAGATACAGCTACTCATAAAAAAAGTATGCTCGATGAAAAAGTAGCCATAAACGTTGCAGGCTTTTATGCGCTGGAATGCGGGCTGAGCTATCTTGCTACCGCAAAAAACGCTTTGCCATCAAAAGTATTGCACGATATAGTGACCGGCAGCCTTGCTGCGCCTGATAAAAAACTATTTCAACGATTTGCCAATGCTACATGGAAGGCAGGTCAACCTTTTCGCGAACTTGACAGGATTACAAGGGATAATTTCATCTCCTTTGACCTGCTTCCGGCGGAAGAAGTGAATAAAGACTGGATACAAATAAAAGCGGCAGCCGAAAAACTTTCCCCGTTAATAAAATAGCCAACCGCTATCATACCCGTTTGTGAGCCTGCCCGGATCAAGATCTGAGATGAATGAATAGTTTATAGTTTATTGTTTATTGTTTATTGTTTATAGTTATGCAAAATGCCAACCTGAAAATTGTAACCCCTAACTTCTTTAGAAAAAAAACATCAACATCTTCTTAATAGAAAACCGCAGGTGATGGAGCGCTTTGTTGATCTGGTTTTCAACTGTTTTTGAAGTTATATTCATTTCCAGGGCTATTTCTTTATTGGTCATACCTTTTTCTCGGCTGTATTTAAAAATCATTTTACATTTTTCCGGCAGGGTATCTACTTCTCTTGAAATATATTCGAGCAGGTATTTATTATGCAATGAATTTTCCAGTTCAAATGTTGTAATTATATCCTGGCCTGATGCTGTATATTGATGCGCATAAGCGTTTTTGCGAATCACTTTAAATACAAGGTAACGGGTGGATGATGCCAGGTAATGTTGCAACGAACGTATATCCGAGTTTTTACGGTTTTTCCAGATGCTTGCAAAAACATCATGGATAATATCTTCAGCGGCATGTATGTTTCTCAAACGCGATGACGCAATACTGAAAAGTATTTTCCAATACCTGTTATACACTTCGTTAAATGCCTGTTCGTCATCTTTTTTGAGAAGAGTGAGCAACAAATCGTCGGTATATAACTGATAATGCTTCATCAGTTTTGGTTATATACGGCATTTTAACTGTGCGCTAAAACACCAATGAATACTTTTAATAATCTAAGTGTAAAAGTGTTTGGTGTCGTTTCATTTAGTCACACGCGACCAACAGGAAGGAATAAGGAGATACCCTTATTTCAGTACAAAGTAATAAACATTCTTTTCTTTGCAACGGGTATAAAATTTCAAACGTTTGCAATTTTTTATCCCGGATATTCCCCCTCTTTTTCATTGCACAAAAAATTCATCTTCTATGAAATAAGAGTCCGGGCTTTCCGGCACATCAAATTATTAGCCCTTATTGCATGAAAATAATTTGCTTTTGCTTTCGTGACTAATAAAAGATATACTCCATCAATCATCGTGTAACATGTTTGGAAGGTTCTTATACCTGCTTTTTGCTATTTCCCTCTTTCAACATACATTTAGTTACTTAAATTAATCGTAACAATGCCGCGTTTATTCCTCTCCGTTATTACTCTTATTTTCATTTGTAACCCCACGGGTGCGCAATCTGCTGACCCTTCCCACTATGTTCCGGCAGATAAAAAATTATCTGCGCAATGGCAGCAATCACTCTGGAACAATGAAAGAAAAGTATATAAAGGAAATGAATTAACCACCATCGGCATGCCCTGCGGCGGCATAGCAGCAGGACAATTATATGTTCGCGGCGATGGCACACTCGCCAACTGGTGGATTGCCAACAATGCGTATAATACAGGTTATGGTATTGACTGGTTGCTGAATTTTGATACGCCGCTCGGCCCATGGAAAGTATGCTATCAAACCTTTGAGCCTTTCAGCTATATTGACCAGGGATTTGCCGTAAGCATTAAGCAGGAAGATAAAACCGTTGTAAAGAATTTAAGTAAAAAAGATTTTGACGACATATCATTTACAGGAGAATATCCTGTTGCGTTTATAAACTATGCATCAAAAACAAATCCCTTACCGCTGCAGATCAGCTCAACCGTATTTTCTCCATTTATTCCTTTAAATGCAAAAGAGTCTGCTACGCCGGGCACGGTTCTCCGTTATACCATTAAAAACAATGCTGCTGAAAAAATGCAGGTTACGCTCACCGGGTGGCTGCAAAACCTGGTATGCATTGACCTGAAAGACCAGGTAACAGGTAATCTCCAAAATAAAGTAGTAACGCGTGATGGCATAACATCCGTAGTAATGGACCTGGTAAAAACAGGTTTTAAAGATACTACGGCGGTAAGATCATTCATCTTTCAAAATTTTGAAAGCGGCACTTACGGCAAATGGAAGGTTGAGGGAAATGCATTTGGCAAAGTACCGGTAACAAATGCAAATGCTATAAAAGATGATGTATCAGGACAGGTGGGTAATTTTCTCATAAATTCAAAGCTAACAGGCTATGGCGATAGCGGGACAGGGAAACTCACTTCACCGGCATTTATCATCAAAGAAGATTTTATCAATTTTAAGCTCGGTGGCGGGCCTTATCGTGGTAAAACATGCATCAATCTTGTCGTAAAAAACAAAACAGTCAAAACCGCTACAGGCAATAGTGAAGAACTGCTTCGTTATATAAGCTGGAACGTAAAAGAATGGAAAGGGCAGAAAGCATACCTCGAAGTGATAGATAATGAAACAGGTAGTTGGGGGCATATCAATCTGGATGAAATAACATTCAGCAACCATTCCGCAATAGAAAAATTCTTTCCGGCTAATCATCCTTACTTCGGCAATATAAGTCTGAGTGTGTTAAGCAATAACGGGTTTGCTGAAGCGGATCATAAAGGCATAGGTGCTGCCGTAAATAATGCCACAACAGCTTCAAAACCCGTAAATGAAAAGCTGGTTGGAGCCGTAGGATCAACCATTGAACTGCAGCCCGGAGAATCCAAAGACATTAATTTCCTGCTCACCTGGTATTTCCCTAACCGCCCCATGCAATATGGAGAAGGTGGTAACTGGAATATGCCTGTACCAACCGGCGGACCTGCTATCGGTAATATGTATGCGAACTGGTATAATCATTCACTTGATGTTGCCAACTGGCTGCAAAATAACCTGGAACGCCTGAGTGCAGCAACTTTTAATTTTCATGATACCTATTACAATAATACCACGCTGCCCTATTGGCTTGCGCAGCGAATAATGATGCCGGTATCTACATTAGCAACAGAAACCTGTCAGTGGTGGGCGAATGATAAGTTCTGGGCATGGGAAGGGGTGGGTTCATGCGTGGGCACCTGCACGCACGTGTGGAATTATGAGCATGCTTTATCAAGGTTATTTCCTGAGCTGGAAAGAAATATAAGAGAGAAAACAGATTACAGCACATCATTTCAACCGGATGGCGGCATACAGGCACGCAATGGCTGGGGAGGAATATTGATTGATGGCCACGCCGGTGCTATATTGAAAGCTTACAGGGAACACCTGGTGTCAAACAATAATTTTTTCCTTACACGAAACTGGGAGAAAATAAAAAAGGCGACTGAGTTTATTATTAAAGAAGACGGTAACGACGATGGGCTTATTGAAAAAGAACAGGCTAATACATACGATATAGCTTTCTTTGGTGCAAATACATATGTAGGCGGCCTATATCTTGCTGCATTAAAAGCGGCCGGTAAAATGGCATTGCTGATGTGTGATACCGCCTTTGCCAACCGTTGCGAGAGTATCTTTATGAGCGGGAGTAAACAAAGTGTTGACAAATTATGGAATGGAGCATATTTTGTACAGGATGTAGATCTTAGCAAACATCCGCTCTCCCAATATGCAACCGGCTGCTTAAGCGACCAGATGTTCGGGCAAACCTGGGCGCATCTTGTACATCTCGGCTATATATACCCTGAAGAAAAAGTGAAAACAACTTTGCAATCCATCTGGAAATACAACTGGGCGCCGGACGTGAGCGTGCAAACAAAAATGCATAAGCCTGAAAGAATATATGCCGATGCAGGCGAGCCGGGACTGCTGGTTGCAACCTGGCCCAAAAGCAAACATATGGGGGAAGAGGGTGTGCGTTACCGTGATGAAGTGTGGACAGGTATTGAATACCAGGTTGCCACCAATATGATTTACGAAGGAATGATCGATGAAGGGCTTTCACTGGTAAAAGCAATTCATGAGCGTTATAGTCCCGAAAAACATAATCCCTGGAATGAGATTGAATGCGGAGATCACTATGCACGGGCATTGGCATCCTGGGGTATATTATTAGCGCTTGAAGATTTTTATTACGACGGCCCTGCAAAAACAATATCCTTCAATCCAAAAATCCAAAAAGATCATTTCAAAGGCTTTTTTACAGCAAGTGAAGGTTGGGGCACTATTGAGCAAAAAAGAAACTCCACTTCACAAACCAATACAATAACATTGGCGTATGGATCTCTCCTGCTTAAAAACCTTGCTATAGCATTACCGGCGGAAGTAAAAAAAGCATCACTGTTATTAAACGGAAAAGAGATACCGTTTACAGTTACTCAAAAAGAAAATATATTGTCTGTAAATTTTGAGGAGATACAGGTGGATGCCAAGCAGCGTGTAGTATTAACGGTGGAGATGTAATAAATCTGCGTAAATGCTTCGTGCCTCAGCATAATAACCCGCGGTGATACACTGCCTGTAGACTATTATTCAGGGATGATAAAAAATCTGAAAATTGCTATTATGTTACAGGAGGCTGCAACTGCCTCCTGTAACATATGAATTTATGTATACTGTTAGAAAATCAGGATAATTTGGAATATTACCAAGCCCCTCTATTCTTTAATCACTTTAAACACATTCCGCTCTCCGGTTCTGTTATTGAATATTTCTATAAAGTAAGAACCATTTGTTAGATGTGCTGTTTTAATTTTCTGTTTTGTAGCATTGGTTTTTTCAGATAACACTTCACGGCCGCGTGCATCCCAAACTCTTATCAGCGTACCAGGTTTAAGCCCGGCTATTTCTACATAACTGCTTACAGGATTTGGATATACTGCTATGGAAGATGAACTGCAATTATTGGTTAAAGCAATGCTGCTGCTATATTTCACAGTACCATCCCAATCAACCATCTTTAACCGGTAATATGTTTTTGACTGACCAGGAGTATGTTTTGACTGGTATACGGTTCCTGAACCTTTGGCAGGCAGTGTAGCAACCGTTGTAAAGTTTACTGCATCATTACCATACTGTAATTCAAAATATCTAAATCCCTGCTCTACATTACTCTTCCAGGCCAATACGTTTTCGCATGATATCACTTCGCCTTTAAAATACTCCAGTTCAATTGGTAATGCAGCACTGGTAGTTTTAGCAAAATATCCAAAGCTGCTGAAACTGCTTACCAAAAATTCAACGTACTTCACTCCTTGTTCAATACCCCATGCTACCGGGGTCAATTCTTGTGCAGGCAAATTTGTGGGAGTCATATCTGCAACAGTTGCCGCGGCATCTCCTCCATATTTAAACCAGCCTTTTCGTTGTATAGTTCCACCGCCTGGCAATGCATCTGTAAGCATAGCCATTGTATCAGCATCTGCATAATACACCCTTGCTATTACACCATCATTGAGTGTATAAGAACCTGGCGCCACTATGGTAGACAAGCGTTTGGTAATGCGAAGTGTATTTGATCCGTCTGTACTTTGATAGTAGCCGGTTCCGGTATTGGTGAATGTACCGCCACCGCCGGTTAATGTGCCCTGGTTATTTATAGTAATGCCGGTTGGACTCCACACATTGCCATTAGGATTTACCGCTATAATGGCTTTGGTAGTATTGGTGGTGCCTTTATAATAAATATAAGGCGAACCATTACAGTCAGTGCTGGTTGCATCCTGCGCGCCTGCGCCAATGGTTATCGGTTGTAGCCCTGCAAGGTCAGGCTTAGCCACAAAGGTTACATACTTGTACGTTCCATCAGGGAAGGTATAAGTTACTTCCCATTCTTTGGTTGTTGCATTCATCGTCATTTCTAATTCTTCCTGGCTTGCATTAATGCTGAAGTCAGCATCTTCATTTACCACCATATATACTTTAGTGGCGCCAGCGGGTAATACCGGTAACTTAGCAGCGGCTGCACTGCTGTTATCCGGTATGGTAATTAACACTGCCTGCTGATTATTGATGGCTTTCATTTTCCATTGCCTTGCAACACGGGTTGTTACTGCACAGGCGCCATTGTTGTAAATGGCCGGCGTGGTTCCTGTGGCCCATGATGCAATTGCACCATTATCATCACCTGCTGCCACGTATGTTCTGTCTAAACTGAATGTACCGGCATTACTTACATTCTCTGCTGCTATGGATGTGTAAATACTCATCTTCAGCATGCTGCCTGTCAACTGGCTGGTGCTCTGTTTTTGATAGAAACATCCGGTGCTGTCAATACCCACACCAAATATGTGGTTGTTATAGGTGCTTACATCATAAATGGTAGATGAGGCAGCATTGGTTCCATCATAGTCTGGTGTAAAGTAATTATGGCTTAATGTCTGTCCATATTTCATGGCGAGGTAGGTATTCAGCACATTTGTTTCAGGTGCTGTGAGGTCCCTGTTGAAAGTGAATGCTTCACCAATGTTGCCACTGTTGTAGGTTAGTGTAGTACCTACATAGCCTGCGCCAAGGTACAGCACATTGGTATTATTTGCTGCAATGGTTGTTACGTTAGCAGCACTGCTTACCGTACCATTGGTACCTCCGGTAAGCGTAGTAGCAGATTTATTGATGGCCACCAGGTTTGGAATGCCCGCAGTAAACGTACCGCCAACCTGCGGCGTTGCATTTGCCCATCCACCACCATTACCGCTTATTACAGCGCTGTTATAACCGCTGCGGCTTAACGAGAATGGATATGAACTATTAGCCGCTGCCACGTACATGGCGCCTGCTGCCGGTGTAAACACCGAGTTTTCGCTTAACGCTGTTTTCTGTAATACTGCATTGCCTGTTAATGCCAGGTAACGGTTATAGTTAAATGCAGTAGCCGAACCTGCTGTAATGGTTGCCGTGCCGCCCGCATTTCTTGTTAGCAGATAATTACCGGTTTCATCCACCATTGTTCCTGTTGTGGGTGTAATGGCTCCGGTTGTTTTGTTATCGGCACGGTACCAGGTGGTCAATCCATCGGTAATACCGCCGGGGCCCAAACACAATTTTTTAGTAGCGAAGGTGAAGTAATCACCATCTGCAAAATCATAAGTAATGTTCCACTTTGTAACAGCTCCAATTATATCAGGCATCATTTCTACAAATGTTACCACACCTTTAAAACTACCGCTGTTGCTTATCACCATGTACACAGGGTCGGTGGGTGCATCGCCGGCTGGTAGTTTAGCTGTTAATACACTACTGTTGCCCGGCACTTCAATATACACAGTGCCAACAGTGCCGGTTTCTTTCATTCTCCATATACGGTTTAAGCGTACTAATGAACCTTTCAGGTTGTCAACACCGGTCCATGTAATGGGTTTATTATTATCACCAAACACTGCATAGCTTTTATCATCAGTAAAAGAGTTGTTGTTAGCGGTATTATCTGCGGCAATGGAATTGCCATTGCTGATGGTTACCAAAGCTCCTGTTTCTACTGATTTCGATTGTTTTTGTTCCATTGCTTCGCAATCATCACGACCGATACCGGTAATGCGGTTCCAATGGGTGCTGTAGTCATAAATGTTATTACCTGCCGTGTTTATATAGTTGACAACTGAACTATTTAGTGTTTTACCATAGCGGATGGCCAGGTAAGAATGTACTTTCAGTCTTTCGGTGGCGGTAAGGTCACGGTTGTACAAAATCAGTTCGGGCAATAAACCGCCCAGCCACTCTGTTGCGCTTCCACCGGCACCTACCCGGTTTACTGTTCTTGAGATGGTGGTTGGCACAGCCGCTGTATTTGCATTAACTGATTCAAATCCATTTACAAAAGCAGAAGCATTCTTTCCCGTCTGACCACTGGTGCCGGCAGCAATACGTGTGCTGTAAATACCGGTTACACCTGTAGCTAATGGCGTAGTGGAAGTGTAAATGTTTCCGTTTTGAACCGAAGCATTGTATGTTTCTGTACCTATATTATTTGTGGTGTTGTTACGATTTAATGTCAGCAAATAAGCGTTGCCGCCCGCGGAAAGGTGCAAAAGCCTTGCCCAGGCGTTCACCGTTGCATTGGGGTTATACGTGCCGAATATTGATACACCTGCTGTGAAATCATTAAAACCAGTCGGCAGGTTGAAATACTGGGTAGTGCCGTTGAAGTTGATAGCAGGATTAAAGTTGATACCTGCTGTACTTGCGCCGGAACGGTATAAAGGACCATTCACAGCCGTTCCGTTCATTCCGTTTGAACTCATATCACTCCAGGTAGTTACAGCCGTATTATCAGTTGTGTTATCAGTGCCATCATCTGCACTTAACCAAAGGGCAAGATTAGCACTTACCCCGCCTGGAGATGCATTTACTACCGCAAACGTAAAATACTGTCCGTTGGTAAAAGTTATATTATCAAACTGTGCAATGCCATTTACTACAGCGGTGGCATTTACTACAGTGGCGCCGGTAAAGTCAGTAGCGCTATTGCCAATTAACAATACCGGCTTAAAGGAGCTTTTGCTGAATACAAAATAACCAGCTTTACCAATTTTTAGCTGCATAGCACCCGGCGTATTGGTAACCTGCGCCTGCCATACCCTGCCCACTTTCTGGTAGCAGGCAGAAATACTGCTGAGCGACGCCGGTACACCACTGGCATACGACGCGATGGTTCCGTTGTTATGGCTCCATATAAGGAAGCTTTTATCATTGGCAAATGTATTGCTGTTGCTGCTGTTGTTTATAGCGATGCTATCCAGGCCCATGCTGATAATATCACTGCCATCGGTGCTGGTACTTTGTGTTTGGTATAATGCACCGCAATCATCCCGGCCAATGCCGGTAATATCATATTTGAAAGATGCGTTTACTGATGCATCCCATATTTTCGTTCCGTCGCTGGCGAGGTAATCGGTAGCCGTTGTCTGGTCAAGCGTAATACCCCATTTAATACCGAGATAGCTGTTTACCCGTTGCCGTTCTGTAGCTGACAATTCCCAGGGGTAGAAAATCGTTTCATCAATATCACCATTCCAGCCGCTGGCATCTGCTGACACATAGTGGTTACCCAGTTGAAGCTGAACAGACGGTGACATAAGTGTATTCCATCCTGCAAAAGTTCCCTGGGTGTATAATAACCCATCAGTATATAACCTGGCATGGTTAGAAGGGGTTATGGCTGAATTTTGATAAGTGCTGTGAATTATGCTGGTTTTGCTGGTTGCTGACCAATAGGCTGCGCCTGTTAGATCATTAGTATAACCAAAATAACTGGCAGTATTGCCCGGTGTCCAGAATCCCTGTCCGCTGTTGTTAGCCATTGTGCCCCAACTCAAAGTAATTTCACTTACGCCGGTAGTAGCAAATGAATTTACAGCAAACATGGATTTTGCCTGCCTTCCATACGCAAAGCCATTGAGGTAGACTGTATTGCTAAACCGGCTGTCATCAAAACGGATTTGCTGGTTATAGTTGCGCAAACCATTTGCTGATTTATAAATAGCATTAGTACGTTGGGTAAGTGTAAGGTCGTTGCCATTGGTTGACATATCTGGCCAAACCGTTGTTGTTACCGGCAGGTTGGTGGCATCAGCCACGCCGTCAAACGCATTATCATCTGCTGCAAACCAGGCAGAAGGCCCGAAAGGTTGTACAAAAAAGTTGGCATCTGGTATAGCAACAAAGGTAGAGCCACTGCCGCCGTTCCACTGTAAATCCCATGAAATACTCGTGTTATTAGAACCAAACCGAAGCACAATATCATGGTATCCTGCTGTAAGACTTGTAGCGGCGCCTGTAGTACCTAATGCATTCCACGTAGTCTGATTCAGCACACTTACACCGTCGATTTTCAAATTTACCTGGTCATCGGCGAGGCTTTTGAACTGCCATGTAGTTGTAGTAGAAGGTATATAGATTTTACCGGTAACTTCCACACCAAAAGCATTATTGATTTTATTGGTAAATAATAATTCGATACGGGTGGTGTTGGCAAGGTAGCCATTAGAAACCTGCGTACCGGGAAGAACAGGCAGCGGGTTCAGATCAAGCGTCGATAGGTATTGTGCCACGGTGCCGCTGTATAATTTATACTGCAAACCATTTACATAAGTTTGCCCACTAATAGTAGTGCCGCTTGTTGGAACTCTTACACCGCCCGGAGCCGCTTCTGTCCAGCACATGGTAAATACAGCACCATCAGGCAATGTTACATTATTGAAGGTAGCCACACCGCCGCTTACATTGGCAGCATTTACAATGGTTACAGTACCCGTTGCAAAATTGCCATCACCATCAGCATCTATAGCCAGTGCAGGATAGGTCATCCCGTTTCTCACTTTGTTGGCAGCATCCCCGATTTTTACCTGTACTGCACCCACAGCATTCGTGTTTTTTACCTTCCACTCACGGGCATACCTCATTGCATTACAACTTGCCGATGTATAAGTAGCAGGAATATCGGTAGCCGTTTTGGTTAAGGCAGCACCATCATTCCCAATTACTAAAAACATTTTATTGCTGGTAAAGCTGCCCGCATTGGCAAGGTTGGTGGCAACAATACTGTTTAAACCAACAGACACATTATCTCCCGCTATGGATGATTTGGATTGTTTTTGTACAAGGCCCGAACAATCATCACGGCCAATGCCAAATATATTATTCCAATGGGAGGTATAGCCATAGATATTGGTGGTTCCATCACTGGCGAGATAATTGGTGATGGATGAATGAAGTGTCAATCCGTATTTGATGGCCAAATAGGTTTGCACCTGTTTTTTTTCTGTTGCACTTAAAACACGACTATACAGCATCACTTCAGGTATTTGCCCCCAAAAAACATAGCCCGGAGAAGCGCCAATTAAGATATTAGCATCAGCTTTTGCAAAGCTCACTGTATTGGTGGCGGTGCTAACAAGGCTTCGGCCATTTATGTTTACACCCCAGTTGTTTGTTGCAGAAAATACGTTATGAATGTTCCAGTCAAGTGCACTATAAGTAAAAGATGTAGCAGAAATGCCGGTTTTCGTGTCTAAGATGCTACCGGAGGCCGGCACAAAACCGAGTCTGTCATTTGTACCGAAAGATTCATAGATGCCGCCATTACTCCAGGTGTAATGATTTTGTACGCCACTTTGAATGCCTCCATAAGTGTACATGTGGCCCCTGTCCTGAACTAATGTGTTTGTCTTACCCAAACTGAACACTTCTCCTGCAGTGTAGGCATTGGTGAAATTGCTTGACAAAAAGAAATAATCATCACCGTCAAAATCTACCACCGGGTTATAGTTTAATCCTGCAGGAACGATGCTTGGGTCGCTATTGGCTGAAAGATTGATTCCACTGGTCGACTGGTCGTTCCAAACCGTCATATTGCCTGCAGAGCCATCATTAGCTTTCAGCCAATGACTCAGTCCGCTGCTTACGCCCCCCGGTGCCGTCACCACCCATGCAAAACTTATCACTGCCCCATCGGGAATATTTACATTGTCGAAAGTTGCTACACCATTGACAACAGAAGCAGATGGGAATGTATTCACCGTATTGTTTGTAAAATCGCCGTCGCCATCAATATCTACCATTACCACAATACCTGCTGCCGAGCCTGGAAATAAAAAGGAACCCGATGCACCGGCGCGCAATGTAACGGCGCCGGGGTTACCGGTTAGTTTTACTTTCCACTCACGGTTAAGCCTTGCTGTGGCACAGCCTGCTGTGGTAGAAAAGCTGGTGGGTATTTCAGTGTTTTGTGAGGTTAATGTACCGTTGTTATCGCCTATTATCATATAATCACCGTCTGCAAGTGAACCGGTATTAGCAGCATTGGTGGCAGTTATACTGCCTTTACTTACTACTAAAAAATTATTACCGGTAGCACCGGCCATCTGGCTCTGGCTTTGTTTTTGGTTCAACGCTTCGGCAATCATTTCTCTGCCAATACCAAATATCCGGTTGTTGTACGAGGTATTGGCAGTAACATCCCACAATACTGTTCCGCTTGTATTGAGATAATTGTGTTGTAAAGTAATACCATATTTTATGGCGAGATAAGTATTTACTTTCTGCCGTTGAACGGTAGTTAATTCAAATGGATAGTAGATAAACTCCGGTATATACGCACCCGACGCGTAATTGCTGAGGAAAGCGCCCAACTGTATACCGTAAGCATTGGCATAATTGGTGATTCTTTCTGTGTAGCCTAACGCAACTGCAGTGCCGCCATTGGCGCTCATGGAGCGGTTATTATTGATGGAAGCTGTATTGCCTGTGCCTAACGTAATATCGCCGGTTAGCAATTTAGGCTCGTTAATGCTGTAAGTTGATGTGGCATAAGGGTTCCCGTCTCCACTGCGCGCCATACCTGTTTGCGTTCCGCCGTTTTTATACATACCAATAGCTTCTGTACCTGTAGAAGAGCCGCCCTGCCCCCATAACCAACTGGAGCCTGTGGCGTTCGTTCCAAAACTGTTTACAAAAAAGGCAGTACGCGGAGCGCTGCGGAGCGCAAGCCCGCTTTGATTGGATGCATTACTAAACCAGTCATCTCCATCAAAATAACCAGATGGATTAAAATTGAGTTTGCTGCTATCCAGTTGCGCCCAACCTGTACCAAGATTACGGATATTTCCTATACCGCTGAATGCTGAGGCTTTATTGGCGTAACTGTTTAATTTAGTTGTAGTACCACTGTAATTAGCCGTTGCGCCAACATCTGATCCCTTATACCAGGCCGCAAGCGCCGCATTATCTACCCGTACAAAGCGCCCGTCTAAATCGGAATTACTGGCGATGCCCGGGCCGCTCCAGCGAATGCTCATTGATAAAGGACCTCCCGCTTCAATGTATTTTACCAGTATGATATGATCACCGGAACTTAGGGTAACCGTAGCCGTTATGCTACCTACAGAACCCGACCAGGTGTAAACGGCTTTCTGCACACCATCAATATAGAGCGTGGCATGGTCATCAATATTGTACACATTAAAGGAGTAAGAGCCTGTTTGAGGCACTTCTACTATACCACTGTACTGAAGTCCGAAATAAGTATTATCGTAACCATAAAACTCGTTTGCAGATACATAACCGGTATAGCCCCAAATATCAGGAGTGGTATTGCTGCTTCCACTGCCGAAAGACGT
This sequence comes from Chitinophagaceae bacterium, assembly GCA_020847395.1. Classification (GTDB taxonomy): domain Bacteria; phylum Bacteroidota; class Bacteroidia; order Chitinophagales; family Chitinophagaceae; genus Agriterribacter. Next base: position 4,053 of record JADLCD010000038.1, on the reverse strand, counting down.
AAAACTGGTGCCGAAGTTTCCATCAAAATGTTCCACCTTCCAGCCTCTTACCGTTCCTGTTGCTACGCCACCGGGCGATTGGGCAACAGAAGTAAAGCTGAAATGGAAAATAATAAGAAGGCAAATCAACCTGGGTAAAAATGCGGTAGCTCTCATTCTTAATGATATTAGTTTTAAAGTGGTTTGGTGATTTTCATTATAGTTAAGAAGCAACTACTGGTAATTCATATACGTATGAGTTCTTTTAAGCAACGAATTACCACCTGAAAAAGAGTAGGATTAATATATACCAGGAATGTAATGCTGACTGGCAATAAAAGAACAATAAATAAACAACGCTATGGCATTGTTGCTTTAGCATTTATGCTACTTGATAGTCAGGTGGCTTTTGAAAAAAAATGGCATTTACGATTTGAAGAGGCAACACTTTTCTACCTGTTTTTTTAAACAAATAGTAAATGACCATAAAAAAAGTAATAAGCGAATAAACAGAACACAGGTTTAAAGTAATGATGGTTTTGGTCATGTTTCTACATTAGGATTAGATATACGGTTGTATAACTACAGGGTTATACGAATGGAAATGTACATATTGGAATTAATTCAGCAATCAACTTCATTCAAAAAAATTTAAAAAAACAAGCTTACTAATTATTTTTACTAATAAAATAATAAGTATTAACACTTACAAATACGAGAGATGCTACTTTTGCAGAAGAAGAAAAGAAAAATGGTTTTTAAAAGTATACTACACAAAATCAACAACCAGGAAGTGAATACTCTATGCACAGATAAGAATAAATTTATTTTGACAGTACAACTTTTATTTACATTTATAGCAACATTTTTAAAAAGATAAAATACGGTGCATTACAAAACCTTTAACCTGATTTCCCAGGCTCATCAAAATAAAACAATGCATTATCTGAACAACTACAAGGCACTATTAACAGCGCTTTTAAGTTGCTGGCTGCTCTTATCCTGCAACAACCACAATGATGCTGCCGCTATTAAAAAGGATTATATTACCAGCATCACTTTTAGCCCGGGTGAAGAAAACAAAATTGTTGAAGCTTTGCTTTCTATTAAAGACAGTACCAGCATTTTATTAAAAGCCGGCAGGTATAGTTTCGATAACCTGAGTATAGCACAGGTAAATCATATTGCTTTAAGAGGCGAAGGAAAAGAAAAAACCATACTGGATTTTTCAACACAAACGCAGGGTGGCGAAGGAATAAGAGTAACCAATATACATGGCTTTACCATAACGGATATGACGATACGCGATTCAAAAGGTGACCTGCTGAAAATAAACAAGAGTAGTAATATTGTAATCGCCAGTCTCAACGCAATATGGAAAACGGCAGACTCCACCAGTGGCGGCTACGCTATTTACCCGGTAATGTGTAAAAATATATTGATTGAAGATTGCTATGCCGAAGGGTCTTCAGATGCCGGTATATATGTTGGACAAAGCGACAGCGCTGTGATAAGAAAATGCAGGGCAGCTAAAAATGTGGCAGGCTGTGAAATAGAAAACACTACACACGCGGAAGTGTACGATAATGAATTTTATGATAACACTGCGGGCTTCCTGATTTTTGACCTGCCTGGTCTTTCACAGCGAGGTGGCTATGTAAAAGCTTACAACAATAATATTCATGATAACAATAACAGGAATTTTGCCCGGGCAGGAAGTTTTGGAACTTCATGGGGCGTTGGCAATGCCGCACCAGGTAGCGGTGTAATTATATTGTCGGCTTCTCATATATCACTTTACAAAAACACAATTATCAATAATAACGCTGCACCTGTTTCAATCGCTTCAGGTTTTGCTGTTGATGATAAAGCTGCTGAAAAAATCAGTGATAATTACGCGCCTGTATCACAGGATATTCATATTTATGACAATATCATCGAAATTGGAAAAACCTTCCCCACTCCTACCTATAAACATCATATTGGTAAACTGCTTGTAGCTATTGAAGAAAAATTGAATGCGCAGGATAAGGGCCGCAAAGGTATGCGGATACCAATGATCATGTACGATGGTATTTCCAGCAACATTCTAACCAGTGGCACTGCAAGTAACCCTGACAGTATCTGCATATCGCAACCTGGCCCAAACATGTTTGTGAACGCTGACTTGTTAAACATACAAACACCTAAGTGGAGCCCCAACACAAACATAACACCCTATACCTGTAAATAACAATATGGCATTAATAAGTATTTAGTTTCTGTATGAAGAAAGTATATTTTTTTACATTGTTGCTTTTTGCGATTGCTTTTTGCACAGCTATTATACAAGGCTGTAATAACAACAATAAAAATGTTAATGCTCAACAAAATCATGCTCCGTTGGAATTCAGAGAAAAATTATCTGACTATGGATTCTTTTCCGGAAAGTTAAACGAACTGCATCCTGCCAGCAACGTAATACCCTACAAACTGGCTACGCCATTATTTAGCGACTATGCTGTGAAAGACAGGTTTATTGTATTGCCACCTAACAAACATATAGTATATACCCCGGAAGATATTCTCGGGTTTCCTGATTCAACATTCATTATAAAGAACTTCGCTTATACTAATACGTTACATCAAAAGATAATGATTGAAACAAGGCTTCTTGTAAAAGACCCATTTGACAAAAAATGGAAGGTGATGAATTACTTATGGAATAAAGAACAGACAGATGCGGTAAAACATATTACCGGTGCAAAAATTCCGGTTACCTTACTGAACGATGCAGGTGAAGAGATGTCTACTATTTACTCCGTACCTAACACCAATGATTGTAAAAGGTGTCATATCAAAAATGACGTACTAACTCCTATAGGGCCAAAAGCAAGAAATATAAATTTTACACCTGATGCACAAAACATCAACCAACTTTCCCGCTGGGCATCTGCAGGTATTTTAGAAGGTATGCCGGGGATAGATAAAGTACCCCAACTACCAGACTGGAGAGACAGTAAACATTTTACGCTTGAACAACGTGCCCGTGCTTACCTCGATGTAAATTGTGCCCATTGCCATACCAAAGGTGGCGACGCGTACAATACAGGTTTGTTTTTAGAATATGAACAAAAAGAGCCACACTATATCGGTATAATGAAAGAACCTGTTTCCGCCGGTGCCGGTGCAGGAGGATTGAATTATGATATCATTCCGGGTAATGCAAAGCATTCCATACTCTTATATCGCATGAACAGTAAGGAACCAGGCATAGCAATGCCGGAACTTGCAAGAACAATCATTCACAAAGAAGCTGTACAACTAATAACAGACTGGATAAACGATATGGCAAAGCAATATCCTGAAATGCTTGTCTTCTGATACAAGATAATTGGCACTGCCGGCTATTGCACAATCTACATATTTGTTGTCATCTTCGTCAATGGCTATCAACCGCCAATTGTAATAGGCAGTATGAAAATTTACATTGGTTTTCCGCAGAGTATCAACGCCAAGCCTTTTGTGCGTGAGCTGGACTCTGCGAGTCATTATCATCGTCTCTGCCTTATCAAATCTACATCATCTTTACATGGCAGGAGTTCTAATTACAAACTTTGATTCCCCGCCTACCGCAGCGTCCAGCCAACACACATAGCCCCGCATTGAGATTCTTCGGAAAAATTCACTCTGGGCGGGAGAAAAAAGCATGAAACTCTGCGAGGAAAGAAAGGAAAGAAAGCATGAAACGCTGCGGGGAAAGGAAGGTTGAGTTAGACTACTAATACTTTTTACACAAGTAATGCATTAGCACTGGTCTGGCTCTGCTACCTGCCTAACCCTACCAAACCAGCGCCAGCTCACTATGTGCTACACGCCTGCGCTAGTGTATTGACAAATTAATTATGAAACATAATGTTTTGAAAGCTTTTTATCTGCATCTTGTCGGGTAAATTTCCACTCAATCCTACACTTGTTTTTATTTCTTTCATTCGTCCATTTTTCTAATACCTCTGTTAGTTTCTCTTTGCTTTCAATTCTTGTTCCGGTACACTGCCTGTCCATTATATTAATTTCTATTTCTGCCATATTAAG
>JADLCD010000037.1 GCA_020847395.1 Chitinophagaceae bacterium | reverse complement strand
CATCAACTCGCGTTTCTGCTGATAATTCTTCAAATATTTCCTTGGGTATTAACCCTATAAGTTCCTTCGCTGTCATAACCCAAAATTAAACCGCAAAAGGTTTCGAACACTTATGGCGTCTCGCTTGCGCCTGAATAGGGTTGCCAACGCACTTTGCCAGTCACAAACACACAACAACGGCGCTCGCGAACACCAACAACTCTGAAAGCATATCTTTTTTTAACGTCTCCGAATATTTCTGCGGCTTTGGAGGAGTCTATTTTAGCGAGTTGCTTCCGGAGCTTTTCTTCCTGGCGGGAGAGATTGTTTAAATACTTTTCGGTTTGTTTGCTGAGTTGCCTGTTGAGGGATTGAATTTTATGATCAACGCTGCCTGTATATTTACCCGGAACATCTACAACGGTATCAGCATTGCGCTTCTGCGCGTGTGATACTGTAATAAAAAATACAAAAGCAAGTGTTAAAATAATTCTCATATCATGGTTGAGCGATTGATGTTTTGCAAATCGTTAACACGAAAGTTGATAAAAAAAATATATAGACAAAATAAATCCTGTAAATTATTGTGATTGTGGATAACTTTTACATATACCTTATACGTTATAATAGTAATCACTTAAAAACAATACATGACAATTTGATTGGTTCATAAGTATAATCTTGTAGAAGTGGTGCGCTTTAGAATTGCTATATTTCCAGCTTTCTGCCAATTCAATATCCAAAAAAGGTTTAATTACAGCCTTCTATCGCTGCAAACACAAAGTAAAAAATGCTGCGCTGTGTCATGATCTTGTTTTGTTTCTGCAATTACCTTCGCATATATGTCAGTATTTGCTTTAAAAAACGAATTAATATTTCCTCCCGTACAGCTTGCAGAGCCTGATGGATTACTTGCAATGGGAGGCGACCTTTCTGCTGAAAGATTATTACTGGCATACAGGAGCGGTATTTTTCCATGGTATGAAGGAGATGTTCCGCTTTGGTGGAGCCCTGACCCGAGATTTGTTTTATTTCCCGACGAGCTGAAAGTGAGCAGGAGCATGCAGCAACTGATAAAAAAAGAGCAGTTCCGGTTTACGATCAATCAAAATTTTAAAGCAGTTATTCATAATTGTAAAAATATACCGCGCGGTAACCAGCATGGTACCTGGATCACAGATGAGGTTGAAAGAGCCTATACCGGGCTACACGAAAAGGGATTTGCGCATAGCGCGGAAGCCTGGCTTGGCGATGAGCTTGTTGGCGGGTTGTATGGCATCAGGTTGGGTAAGGCTTTTTTTGGAGAGAGTATGTTCAGCCAAATAAGTAATGCAAGTAAATACGCTTTTATCCGGTATGTGCAACAATTACAGTCAGAAAATGTTGCACTGATAGACTGCCAGGTATATACTGCGCACCTGGAAAGCCTGGGTGCCGCAATGATTTCCAGGCAAAAATTCATGCAGCTTTTGAAAGCATTATTATAGGCTCACTTCTGCTATTAATAAAATCGCATCGTTGCTCAGCGCTTCAGCTTCCATTTCAGGAAGCTCCCGTAATGCTAATCCGTCTCTTTCATGTAATAACCGGTATTGAACTTCAAAAGCACCTTCTATCACATACGCGTAAACGCCGTTTTTTTTGTTACAGGGTTCATATGCTATTGCTGATCTGCCACCAAGCTTTACCATAGAAAGCATAAAGGGTAAACCCGGGTTTTGCCGGCTTACCTGCACCAACCGGTTTTTATTCCTATCAATATTAAATGAAACGAGTTCATGTATAGCGGAAGCTGGTGCAGCAACGGGTCTGAAACGAATATGAAGATAGTTAACGAGACTGTCTTCATAGGCATTTTCAATTTCTACTATCGTTCCCGGTAAAGTAAGCTTTATTTGTGCTTCTCCTGCCATAATAGTTACTTTATGTCCTGTAGAATCAGTATAATTAATACCACCCGCAACAGGCAAAAAAACAATATAGCTTTCCTCCTCAACAATCATTTTTATTGTTTCAGCCGGTGCTAATGTATCATCATTCAACAGGTATAAATTGCCAAACGCGGTTTTATGTTCATTAAAGTAATTGCCGGAATTAAAAGTTTTATAACTCCTCATTACGGCTGTTTCATTCTTACCTCTTTCTTTTGCCAGGAAGATTTTCGCATTTGATTGTTCAATCATTTTATTTCTTTTGTAATGAATGGATATTTACAAAAGGCTGGATCCTGTATAAGTCTGTTTGCCCTTCAATATCCGTATCGGCAGACAGCAATAAATAATCACCAATGGTTTCATGCCATCGCAAAGGATCGCTGTAAAAATTGATGGCTACGCTATGCGCTGATTTATGCTGCAAGTCTGAATTAATTATTTCAAAATAAAACTTGTTGAAGCTTAAAAAAGTTTTACCAATATTATTTACTACATCAGGTATTTTATTATTGAGCTGTTTAATATAGTTAACTGCCGCAGCGCTAACCAGGAAATGCAATTTTTCAGATGCGGGTACATGCAAATGCAATTGCGAAAAAGTAGTATACTTTTTTTCCTGGTTAAACAACTGCGACTGCATTTTGAACTCCTGCCAGGTATCTTCAAATACCAGTTTCTCCCATTCTTTTTGTGCACGGGCATCAATTACTTTCCTGTAACATAATGTAATAACCCTGGTTTCCATCAATACAATTTTTATGGCACATTTAGCTGAATCGCCAATGAAAATCCATTGGTCTTATCACCGGTAATTGTTGCCATTTCTATCCCACCGGTATCATCGCTGAAGATATTATCGCTGGCGTTATAAGTGTACCCGCTCATTCCTTTACTATACCCGTTTACTGCCAGCAAAGCGCTGCCTGAACCTTCCGGGAAAGCGATTTGGGTTACTTTAAGCGATGTGCCTGATGCATTATAAATATGAACATGTATATGAGTCGCCCTGCCCTGGTACCAGCCGGGAAAGATAGTGGTGAACGTAACCAATCCATTGCTATCAGTAGTTTGCCTGCCGCGTAAAAAATGAACGGAGGTATAATTTGTAGATTGCATTTGTGTGCCACCATATTCCGAATAACTGCATTCTGCATCACAATGCCATATATCTACTATTGCTCCGGCCAATGCAGCGCAACTTTTGCTCACCTGCCCTACTGTTATATTTGCCGTTAACTTATACCCGCTGCGCCCGTCGGTTATATCACTTCTTTCATAAGCTGAAGGATTTTTTGTAGGGAATGGACCTTCTGTTTCCGTGGGTGCAGCAACGCAGGTATCTGAACCAGAGCCGGTTCCTGTTTCGCTGCCGTCAGTTGTTGTATCTGTAGTAACATCGCTTTTTTTGCAGCTATTAGCCAAAGGTGCGATGAACGATATTCCAAGCGCTGCGAAACCTTGTCGTAAAAAAAGTTTTCTTTCCATATACTATTTTTTTGAAGTGGATTTATTGTAATGGATACAAATATGATACCCCCGGACAGGGAATAAAAATAATTGAGGCAAATGCAGAAAATGTTGCGGCAGAAGATGCTTATTTGTTAAAGCGCTTTAAGAAATTTTCTTCAAAGCTATTGCCCAAAGGGAGTTTGATATCACCTACGGATACAATTTTATTTCTCAGGCTGCTCACTTTATCAATAGGGATAATATAAGAACGGTGAATACGTATGAAATTATTTTCCGGCAGCTTTTCTATAATGTTTTTTATAGTCATCCTGGTGATCACGGGTTTCTGATCTTCAAGATGAATTTTCAGGTAGTCATCATACCCTTCTATGTAAAGAATATTTTTTATGTCAATCTTAACCAGGCTGTAATCAGCGCGGATGAACAGGTATTGTGATGCTGTTTTCTGTTTTTGCAATTGATATGTATAATACTCCTGTGCTTTTTCAGCCGCCTGCAGAAAGCGTTTAAACGTAAATGGCTTTAATAAATAGTCCACCGCGTTCAAATTAAATCCTTCAACGGCAAATTCACTGTAGGCGGTCGTAAAAATTACCATTGCGTCCTGCTGCACGGATCTGTATAAGTCTATCCCATTTAATGATGGCATATTAACATCAAGGAATAAAAGGTCAACCGGGAATTTTTTCAGGTATTTTAATGCTTCTGTTGGCTGATTAAATGTTTTTTGCAGGTTGATAAAATCAAGCCGCCCGCAAAAATTTTCTATTATGCTTAATGCAGGTAATTCATCATCTATTGCTATAGCTTCTATCATTACAGGTTCAAGGTAAGTAAAACAGTAAAATCCCTTTCCGTATTTTTTATTTCAAGCATATGCCTGGAAGGATATAATAGCTCCAGCCTGTTTTTTGTGTTGGCTATTCCCAGGCCATGCTGGTTATCTGTATCGCCATCCCGTTTAACTTTATAATTATGCACTTTCATGGTAAGCACGGCATTAAAAATATGTATAGCAATGCTTATCGGGGCTTCTTCTTCGGCATTCACACCATATTTAAAAGCATTTTCAACAAAAGCGATCAGTATGAGCGGGGCAATTTTTTGACTATGCAGTTCACCTTTCACTGTAAAGTCAAGCTGCATTGATTCTCCAAAACGGAGCTCCTGCAATTCGATATAATCGCGTATATAATTTATTTCTTTTTCAAGAGGAACATATTCCAGGGTGGCATCCGAAAGCACATAGCGCATCATCCCGGAAAGTTTTACCACCGCTGCTGCAGTATCATCAGATTTGTTTATAGCCAGCGCATAAATGCTGTTAAGGGTATTAAAAAGAAAATGAGGGTTTATCTGTGCCTTGAGGTAAGAAAGCTCCCTGTCTACTTTTTCTTTTTCTACTCTTCGCCACCTGTTGCTGATCCTCAGCATCAGCGAAAAAAAGAATAGGGCCAGGAATAGAAAAATATTCTGGCGCATGCTAAACAGGTCTCCTCCTGGTCTTTCTCCGGGCATCTGTTTGCCCGGTATGGAATTGATTGGATGGGGTGGAAACGGGATTCTCCTGCCCCTGTTTAGATCAAACAATTGTGGCACATAGCTGATAATAAAAAAACAAACCAGCACGAGTAAAAAATAAACGAGATATTTTTCTGAAAAGTACAACCCGGGTATTAAAAAATAGTAATTAAGATAGAAGAACAGCAACATCATCACATACCTTAACAGGTCACTATAATAACCAGGATTTTTTATTACAGAAAAGAAGCCCTGGTGCCTGTCTGGCGAAAACAGGAAAGGCAGCAGCAGGAACAAACCGCAGCCTGCTATATGTATAAGTATCTGCGAGGGCTTATTGTTCATTTTTAGATTTATCTGCAAATATCTTTTTAAAACGCCTGACAGAGATCAGATTTGAGGTATACTGCTTAAATCATGCGGGGAACAGGTGCATGCTTCCATCTTTCCGTTACTTCCTAACTGCTATATTCCAGTCGGCGCCGTTGCTTATGCGAAACCTGGAAGCAAAATTGCCCATGTTGATGGCTAAAGCAAAATTCATCAGGCTGTTCTGGTAAGCAAGCGGCGCTTCTTCAGCAACATCGCCAAAGGATTTTACATAGGGGATTTTACCCGCGTATATTAAAGTATCCAGGTGCGTGATCTCAACATTCAGTGTGTCGCCATGCTTAACATTTAATGTATTGAAAACCGCTGTATCAATATTGGTCCATACATTTCCATACTGGGGATCGAGCACAGGTATATTCCCTTTGATTTTTCCGTTTGAAAACACCGGCTTTTGGTAAGGTATTTTAACTACTTTAGGCGGGAGCTCCGGTCCTACCTGTTCGAATGCGATCTTCCCGGAAGCCAGTTCAGCCGCTGTATAAGCAAATATATCCCTGCCATGAAAAGTGTAAGAACCTGACGAGCCTTCCCTGCGGTGTAATTTTTCGTCGATCTGCCGGAGCGAAGCAACACCCATGCTTTCCGCAATAAGGGTAAGCGTACCATTATCAGGCGTAACAAAATAATACCCGTTCTTTGTTTTTAGCACCACGCCTTTTCTTTGCGTGCCAACACCCGGATCAACTACAGAAATAAAAATTGTTCCGGCAGGCCAATATGGCGCGGTTTGCTGAAGCCGGTATGCCGCTTCCCATATATTATATACAGGTATTTCGTGGGTGAGATCAAAAACCCGTGTATAAGGCGTTTCTTTAAAAATTACCCCTTTCATTTCAGCAACAGCACCATCTTTTAAACCGAAATCTGTTTGTATTACTATAGCGGGCGTATTATCAGCGCTGCAGCTAAAGAACGTGACGGCAATAAGAAAAATGAAAGAAAAATATTTCATGGTTTAAGGTGGAGTCCTGATGGTTTAATTGTAATTACCCAAATGAGCGAAATAATATAGAAAAATTATCAGGCGAATATATAGCGTAATCTGAAAAAATTACTTACCGGGTAAAAATAATAATTAAAAAATCATACACTTATTGGCTAATTAATAATTTGAGATGAATGAATAGTTTATTGTTTATAGTTTATGCAACCATAAACTTCAAACCGTATAGCGGCGGGTGAAGCAATCTCTCACAAGTTCAAAATATTTCATTTAAATGATCAACTGCGTTTAGCTCATGGCTTGTCACCTCATGCCGGTGTGGCTAAGATTTAAGAGAGATTGCTTCGCCGCGCATCAGTCCTGATTTTTAGGATTTCTCCGGCGGCTCGCAAGGACGGCAAGAGGTTGGGTAATTACATACTTTGTTTTAATGTTGCTTGTAAGACTAAAGCCCTCTCGTTCGTTACTGCAATCCCGCCCTGATGAAGATTGAATTAAAAGAATGTTGCGGCGAAAGAAGCAATCTCCCTAATTTACTCCAGTATTTGCAGCCAAAGAAATAGCCTCTGCGTTCATCCTGTTTTTTATAACACCAGCTTCATCCCTGCATTACCCGCCCATCTTTTTTATACACTTTAAAATATCTGCTCCCCTGCCCAGAACAGGGCTGAATATATCGCCTGTTTTTGCAACGCGTTTGGGAACGGTATTAATATCAAATTGCGATGGATGCAAGCCTGCTTTTACTTCCTTCCAATCTAAGGGAGTTGAAGCGGTTGCGCCTTTTTTGGGTCTTACACTGTATACGCTTGCAATGGTTTGCCCTTTCCTGTTTTGCAGGTAATCCACATATATTTTTCTATTACCCCGTTTCTTCAGGTTGCGTTCTAATGTTGTGAAGCCCGGTAGCAATTCCGTTACCCGCATTGCTGTAAGATGCGCAAAGGTTTTCACCTGCTCATAATCATACTTATTTGCCATTGGCAAAAACACATGCAAGCCTGATGCCCCGGAAGTTTTGCAATAACACTTTACGCCGCATTCGTCAAGCACCTGCTTTGTTGCCTGTGCCACTTCTATCACCTGTTCAAAAGTGTTTTTCTCCGATGGATCAATATCAATGATCATATATGTTGGCTTTTCCAATTGCTTTATGGTGCTGTTCCAGGGGTTCATTTCTATACAGCCGAGATTAGCGAGATATAGCAAGGTTGCTTTATCATTACAAACAATATAATCAATATTCTTCTGGTTGCTTGCTGAAAATATTTCAACAGATGAAACCCAATCCGGCGCAGTGTCTCCTGCATCCTTTTGATAAAAACTGCTTCCCTTTATGCCGTTAGGAAACCGGTTTAAGCTTTCAGCACGGTCTTTCAGATACGGCAAAATATACTTCGCCATCCTATCATAGTAGCCAATTAAATCAGCTTTGGTATAGCCCTCATCGGGCCAGTATATTTTTTGCTGGTTGGTCAGCTTTACTTCGTGCGTATCGATCTTTACGATTATATCATCCTCCTCAGCATCAGCCCTGGTATTTCTTTGCTTTACTTTAGAAGCAGGCGCCTGTTTCTTTATACCTGCGCTTTTCTTTTTTACAATAGCCATAGTTTTTTCGTTTTCAGGAATAACGACTTCTTCCGCAGGTTTATCAATTCTTAAGCCCATAAATACCGGGTGCCTGAAAATATGCTCTTCCGTAAGCTCGCTAAACCTGATATTGCAAACCAGCTTAGGCTGTACCCAGGTAGCAGGCATATTGGTCTTGGGTATTATATCAAAGGGAGAAGCTTTTCTGATAAGTGGTTTCAGCTTATTGTACACCTCCGTTAATGTTTTTTGATCAAAGCCTGTGCCTGTATGACCGGCATATACAAGCTTTCCCTTTTTATACCTGCCTAAAATCAGTGCTCCGAATTTTTTTCTTGAGCCCCGTGGCTCAGTAAACCCTGCAATAACAACTTCTTCAGTATTGTGGTGCTTTATTTTAAGCCAGTCTTTGCTGCGTACATTTTCCATATAAGGAGCAGAAGCCCGTTTAGCAATGATGCCCTCAAGGTTTTTCTTTCCTGCAACTTCAAAAAAACCAATGCCATTCTTTTCAATATGATCGCAATACTTTACAAAATCATTTTCCAGCAGTGCTTCTTTCAAAAGTTCTTTGCGTTCAAGCGTTGATAATGATTCTGTACTGTGTCCGTTCAGGTAAAGTATATCAAACACATGATAGATCAAAGGAATATCCGGGTTGTCGCCAAAATGCTGGAGCGTTTGAAAGTCCGGGAGGCCCTTGTTGTTATATGCAACAATTTCACCGTCCAGTATCATTTCATGCTTCTGATCCTGCAAAGCATTCGTAACTGAGGGATATTTCTCTGCTAATGACAAACCATTCCTTGAGTACAACCTGAAGTTTTTCCCAATTTCAGCTATTGCCCTGTAACCATCCCATTTGATCTCGAAAATCCAGCCTGCATCATCAAATGGCCCATTGCCCAAACTTGCAAGCATCGGGTGTATATAATCTTTGAACTTTTTGCTTCCGGATAAATATGCTGCGTAGTTTTTTACCCTTTTTGTTGCTTCAGGGGCTTTTTTTTTACAGTTGCCCGCGTGGAAGGTGCACTCTTTGCTTCTTTAGCCAGTACTGCTTTTGTTACTTTTGATGTTTTATTGGTATACTTTTCCGCATCATATTTTTCTGAAACCGCATAAGCATCTTTATGTTTTATAAGCAGCCATGCATTACCTGAATCATCTGTTTTCATTTTTACCAGCGCAAACTCTCCTTTCAATTTTTTTCCATGCAAAATAAATTTAAGAGAACCGCTTTTAAGTTCTGCCAGTAAAACAGATTCATCTTTTTTTTGTGAGCTTTTTTGCAAAGCTTCATAGGTTCCTTCATCCCAAATCTCCACCTCTCCTGCTCCGTAATTTCCTTCGGGTATTGTTCCTTCAAAAGTCCGGTAATCATAAGGATGATCTTCCACCATCATAGCAAGCCGTTTATCCGCCGGGTTCATAGACGGGCCCTTGGGAACAGCCCAGCTTTTTAATACGCCTTCCATCTCCAGCCTGAAATCGTAATGCAGCCTTGAGGCAGCGTGCCGCTGTACTACAAACCTCAATTCCTTAGTTCCTTTTTTAATTTTACCGGAAGGTTCTGCAGTAGATTTGAAATCTCTCTTCTTTTTATATGTTGCTAAACCGGCCATAACCTAAGATGCTTTCTTTTTAGATGAGAGACTGGCTTTTAACTGCCCCATTAAATCATCTGTTTTAAGATGTGCCACACGCAGTTTGGGTGTAACAACCTTTTTGCCCCTGGCTTTAGCTTCTATAATTTTCATCAGCTTGCCGGCATATGTGTTTGTATAGGCGGCGATATTAAATTTCTCAGACAACTGGTTGATCAACGAAATCGCCATTTTCAGTTCCGCGGGTTTAATTGTTCTTTTCGGTATGGAAAGTTCGGATGTTTTCCTGATCTCTGCATTATACCTGATGCGTTGAAAAAGGATAGCATTTTCATAAGGCCTTAATATACCCAGCACTTCCCGGTTGCGCATTACAAAAGTGCCAACACCACACATTTTTGTTTTTTTGAGCGATTCTGCAAGCAATGTATACGCAGCCTCACCGTTTTTCTGGGGCTCAAGAAAATAAGGCGCTTCAAAATAAATGCTATCAATTTCTTCTTCTTTTACAAAGCTGTCTATTGCCAGCAGCTTTGATTTTTCAGGAATAGCTTTTTCAAAATCCTTATCATCCAGCACAACATATTTTCCTTTGTAATCGTATGCTTTTACAATATTGGCCCAGGCAACTTCCTTTCCTGTTTTTTCATTTACTCTTTTAAATTTTATGTTGCTATGATCTTTTTTATCGAGCATATCAAGGTCAAGATTGCTTTCTTCGGTTGCAGCATATAATTTAACCGGAATATTTACAAGACCAAAGCCAATGGCGCCCGTCCATATTGCTTTCATAATTTAACTTTATATAGAGGCAAACAAAATTGATACCAAGCTTTTCTGAGCCTGGTTATGAAAAAATACTGGCAAGATTATGTATGTATATCTGAATTTTGGGAGAACACGAACTTACTCAAACCACTCCTCCCCTTTTCTTTTGTCAATGCTTGCATCTACCGTAATCCTTTGCCTGGTTACGCTTTTTGCGATTACAAACACGGATGCAATTTTCCTGAGAAACGGCCTGATGTGATCAGGCAGGTACTTTACCAGTGAATCGGGAATTTTCAGCACATCAAGGGAAGCGTATAAAAAGCAACTATCAGTAGCAGTAACTGTAACAGGTTGGCTATAGTTATACGAGCGGATACTGAGCAGCGATCCGCCTCCTGTTGAACAATAAGATTTCACAAAAGGCATGGCGGTAAACAAATCGCCTTCAGGGGTTTTCTCAATATTTTTATTCCTGTTCCAATAATTATATATGCCGGAAATATCCCTGCCATATGCTTCAAAAGAAAATGAAGGTTCCCAAATTTTGTTAATGACTTTATTTTCCACCTGATTAAAATCGGCATCGTATGCGTAGGTTACGGCGGTATCTGTTTTGTTAATAAAGTTTTTTATGCCAGTTTGATAGTGGCTGTTGCCTGGTAAAAACAAGGAGTCAATATTAAAATTAAGCCAGCGGGAGGCTTTTTGCTTTGATGAGTCCCCGATCAAACGATATAGCTCCCCGGGAGGCTGCACAAACCCTGCACTCAATAAGAAGCCTTCAGGCTTATTGAATTTTACCGGCGCAGGTTCAATTGCTGTATTGATAAAAGCATTTACCCGGGCTGTTATACTGTTGTTATTAAAACTTGCGCCGCCGTTAATATTTTTAAGCAGCTCATTTCCGTTAAAATCCCAAGCAAGGTGTTCGGCAGCTTTGGTAATCCGGCGCAACCTGTTTTTATCAATATGGTTTTCCCGTACAAATAATTGCGCTGCCGTTTCTGCAATCAGCGCTTTATTTTCAACTGCCAGGTTCCCGATCAACAGCTTATCCCTGAACCTGATACATTCAAGGCCGGTCTCTTTTGATGCGTACCGCTGTGTTCCGGGAATATTGCTGAACCCATATAATGCAAGCCCTTTGTTGAAGTCGCCTTCATCTTTTATCTCCAGCACTGTATACCATGCATTCAAAGGCTGGTCTTTAACATGAAAGATAAATATATAGTCAGGAATTTTAACCATATCCTTCCAATCCACTTTACCGGAAGAAGAAAATATCTTTCCCACTTTCCATAAGGATGGCGTGGTAATATAGGTCCAGATAACAGTATTGGTTATACGCTTTACATCGAGGCTTATAATATGATCCGCGTTGGAAGTAATGCCTGTTTCGCTATACGTTTTGAAGAAAAGAAAAAAATATACCGTCACGGCTATTGCAGCAACTATTATAACCAACCATCTTTTCTTTCTTTTCATTAATAATGCGTTTCTTCGGTAGCGTTTTTGTCAGATGAAAGTATAGTATTGATATTGTCAATTATATTGAAAAGAAATTCAAAGCTGTTATGATGTGTTCCTTTAATTGACATTGAGCCGGTGCTTTGTATCATACCGTCTTTAATCTTGCTTTCCATTTGCACATTACCTATGTTTTGTTCAAGGTATGTTTTAATTTTGCGCATGGTTTCTGTGCTCAATTCCGGGTCAACCTGCTGCAGCAATTTTTCAGTATTTATCTTAAAAGAATAATTGTTTTTGAATACAGATTTTTTAATGTCAGGAGATAATTTCCTGCTTTCGTTGCTCAATGTCAGGTCAATCATTTCTTTTGAAGTAGTAATTACTACTTTATCATCTTTTACAATAAAAAACAAGCTGCTTATAGGGTCTTTCTCCGGGTCGAAACTAAATTCATAATACCCTCCTTTGTTTGCATATTTGAACTTTTCCTTTTCTGCATACTTTACGGGAAGGTCAACAAGCTTCTGCAGGAAGTCAGGCCTTTTTGTTTCAAAAGCTATTGTAAAGTTGGGCGACAATTCCTTCTTTGTTTTTTTTATTTCTGTTTGATTGAAATCTTTGTCATACTCATAAGTAGTATAGCTCACTGTTTTTGAAGTCATATCATGCAGCACCATAACCATATTTCCCGGCATCAGTTCTGCAATAGCTTTTTCATCAATAATGATCTCCATCAAATCAATATAAATATTCACCAGCTCACTATTATCTCTAAAAAAATATCCATCAGAAAGATATTGTTTCATCATTTTATAATAATACCTCCCTACTGCTTCCGTGTTAAATGACCCGGAAAAATAAGCGATATTACCGGGATTGATATAGTTGGTGAGCGATGTTTTTTGTTTGCTTTTGTACATGTCCCTGCCCAGCTTTGCCATCTCCTCATCCGGTGAAAACAACTTTTGCTCAACACGTATTTTATCTTTATCAAAAAACAGGTTTATCCCTGTTGTGAAACCCTGGTTTGTTTTCTCTTTATTATAAAAGCTGCTGCCAAATAATCCATATAATTTTAAATATGCCGACGACCACAATTGCGTCATAAGGTTATCGTAGTTAAGCCATGCTGACACGTGCGCTGAAGGATCTATGGTTTTAGTATAGCGAATATCATTTTCTATGGGAACAGGCTTTGCTGTAAAGACAGCGTTAATTAAGCTATCAGAGATCGCTTTTTGTTTTGCATTGATATATATATCTTTCTCCTTATACCATTGTTCTCTTTTGGCATTTTCAATACTGTCAGCATAACTGTACTCGGATAAAGGTTTATCGTATATTATTGTATCTTCTGCAGGTAGCGGCGCTTCAGTCCAGTCCTGGTCTTCCACGGGCTCAACTTCAACAGGTTTTGCCTTTTTAGCACCTTTCTTTCCTTTTTTTGATTTTACGCCTTTCTTTGCCTTAGCAGTTTCTTTCTTGCTTTTTTTAGGGGCAGGCTCCGGTTCATATAGCGGCGGCTCAACTATTGCACTATCCACTGACGGGTAACCAGGATCAGCAGCGTATGCGGAATCGGCAATGGCAGCGGCTGTTGTATCAGTATAAGAAGGGTAGTAATAATAGTCGGATGGCTTTGTATAAGTTGTATAAACCAATACTGCCAGTTGATCTGTCCATCCCAGGTATTTGTCATCGGCAATAGTCAGGAATTTATGAGGTTTATCTTTTGAAACAATAATTTCAGTCTTATTATTCTTTTGCATGAGCTGCAAAAATTGTTGTTCATTTTTCAATTGCATCAATGTAATAAAACTGACCGAGCTATCCTGCATCAACACATACTGACAGATATCTTTCTCCAGGTTAATGCCGGTTTGCTGTATTGAAGACAGGCTGTCTACTCCTATTAATGTGTACAATTTGTTTTTAATAAAATCGTAAGAATCTATTTTGCTTACGGGTACGCTTTTAGTAAGATTCTCACCTGAATACCTGATAACCACTGCCGCGTCAGCAGGAATTTTTGAGAGTATATTTTGTGTAAATCCACCAACGGATAACGATACTGCAATGAGTAAACCTATGATCTTTTTCATTTGATTATTTAATGAGTGTAATTGTATTTTCAATTGATTTCTTTTTAGTAATAATATCCAGTATGCTTTGTTTTAGCATTACCGCTTTTTTATCGGCAGCTAATTTACTGTCTGCATTGCCGGCTGATTGTATTTCACTGTCAAACCGCATAATGCCGGTATAACCGGCATCATTAAAAACTTCTTTATCGGCGTTACTAAGCTTGTCGTATTCTGTCTTCAGTGAAAAGTTTGCCAACCGGGTAAAAATTTTCGGGCTTAGCTGGTAAGCGTAGCTATCCTGTACATCAGTGGATTTAGCTTTCTGCTTTATGGCCACCTTTCTGAAAGCAAGATTCAGGTTTTCAACTTTATCAAAGGAGCATTTTACAGTAGCAATATAATTTTCAAGATCAACACTGCCGGATACATTGCTGATCCCTTTGCATTTACTCAACTCATTTTTAATTTCATCTACCTTTTGGGTGATTTCTGTTCGGGTAGGCACAGGCCGCCCGTTAATGGTTTTCATTTTTAAAATCGAATTGAGCCTGGTTTTGCTCTTGCTCATATTTACAATAAACTGAAATGAGCCTGAGCCATTATCATGAAGATCAATTTTTTCAACAATTTCAAAGCATCCCTGGAACAGCAGGAGAATGCAGGATAAAAGGGGGAACAGTATACCAGTCTTTCTCATCAGTTTAGTTGTAATACGATTAGCTTTTGTGTTACAGGCATTAACGTATAAATAATCACAAAAGTACGGCGCAAAATGATATTTACTAAAAATATCATTTATACTTTAAATCCGGTACATATAACAGGTTAACTTATTCATCGCTTCGGAACGGCGAAGCCGGCAAGCCCTCTTTGTTCGTATACTCTTTGGCGATAGTTCAACAGCCATCGCTTTGGTCATCTTCCTTTCATTAAACCCAACAACATAAGTTTTCGATGCTTTGTTATCCATACAATATCATACCTTATATCTTATACTGTATGACTGCCTTTTCCATACATTTGCATCTAACAAACTTACTAAAGTCTTCGCCTGAAGGCAAGGAGTTGGGTGTAAAGCCAGTATAAGTTTCAGTTTACAGTTACAGGTTCAAATTTAAAAACTGTTTAGGAATAGTTGACCTTCCTGCAAACTGCAACCATTCATAAATACACACTTTTTTAATACAAGCTGATATGAAAAGAAAACTGTTTACATTTTTAATGAGTTACGCTTTTACAGCAACATTTGCGCAAACACAAATTGTTTTAAATACTGATCTGGCTAAAACAAAAATCAGTAAACATATTTACGGGCAGTTTGCAGAACATCTTGGCAGGTGTATTTACGGAGGTATTTATGTTGGTGAGAGCAACACTAAAATACCCAATACTGCCGGCGTTAGAAATGATATTATAGAAGCATTAAAAGCATTAAAAATTCCTAACCTGCGCTGGCCTGGCGGTTGCTTTGCTGATGCCTACCAGTGGAAAGATGGCATTGGGCCTAAAGAAAAAAGACCCGGCATGATCAATGTTTGGTGGGGTGGCGTAAAAGAAGACAACAGTTTTGGCACGCATGATTTTCTTGAGTTGTGCGAACGTATTGGAGCAGAGCCCTACCTCGCAGGTAATGTGGGTAGCGGCACGGTAAAGGATTTGTCTGATTGGGTATCGTATGTAAATCATCCCGGTGGTAGCCCGATGGCTGACCTGCGCAAGCAAAACGGGCATGAAAAACCCTGGAATGTAAAAATGTGGGGCGTTGGTAATGAAGCCTGGGGCTGCGGTGGTAATATGACTGCTGAATATTATTCAAATGTATATCGCCAGTATGCTACATTCATGAACGACTGGAGCAAAGATGCAAAGCTGTATAAAATAGCTTCAGGTGCAAGCGATGGTGATTATGCCTGGACTGAAACATTGATGAAAAACATTCCGCACAATATGTTGTCTGGCGTAGCATTGCATCATTATTCTGTATTAAGCTGGCAGGACAAAGGACCCTCCGTAAATTTTACGGAAGCACAATATTTTAAAACAATGGAAGAAGCGTGGAAAATGGAGGAATTTGTTACCAGGCATAGTACCATCATGGATAAATATGATCCTCAGAAAAAAGTTGACCTGATTGTTGATGAGTGGGGCGGTTGGTATAATGTGGAAGATGGTACCAATCCCGGATTTTTGTATCAGCAAAACACGATGCGTGACGCGATGATTGCAGGATTGACTTTGAATATTTTCAATAATCATGCTGATCGTGTACGTGGCGCTAACCTGGCCCAGATTGTAAATGTGTTGCAGGCTGTTATTCTTACCAACGAAGAAAAAATGATACTAACGCCTACTTACCACGTAATGAAAATGTACAATGTACACCAGGATGCAATGCTTGTTCCTATCAGCATTAATGCACCCCAATATGAATTTGAAGGGAAGAAATTAATCGCGGTATCCGCATCTGCGTCAAAAGATGCAACAGGAAAAATAAATATCTCTCTAACAAATATAGATTATAGCAAAGCGCATGAGGTAACGATTAATTTAAGAGGAGAAAAATTTTCTAAAGTATCCGGGCAGATATTATCTTCTCCTAAAATAAGCGATCACAATACTTTTGAGCAACCTGATAAAGTAATAACCAAAAATTTTGCCGGCGCAAAATTAGATAAAGACGTGCTGAGGCTTAGCATTCCTGCATATTCAGTAATTATGTTAACGGTAGAAAAATAAGATAGTTAAAAGAAATTGAACTGAAGTGTGATAACTGTGGTTGTTGCACTTTTTTGCTGATACTGGGAAGGCACCTGGGTTTTGCTGTTGTAAACAGTATGTTTTACGCAGTAAACGCAACGAGGCAAAATTGGCGGCGGAAAAACTGTTGCTACGCTACTAAAAATCTTTAAAACATTCGTGCATTCGTGGCATAACTTTCTAAAATAGTGCTTTTTTAGGTAGTATCATTTGGTTTTTCCAGTATCTATCTTGTATTAATCCTGAACCATAAATAACCTGGTATGAACCAAAGAAATTATACCGCTGTTTTCCTGGTGATGCTCACCTTTTTTGTGATTTCTTTTATGACTAATATTATCGGGCCCATTACGCCCGATATCATAAAAGATTTTAACCTGAGTTTGGTGCTGGTGGCGCTGTTGCCTTTTGCTTTTTTTATTGCTTATGGTTTGTTTTCTCTGCCTACAGGTATACTCATGGAAAAATACAGCCCTAAAATAATTATGGCCGCGGCTTTTATATTGTCTTTATGCGGCTCAATGCTGCTTGTATTATTTCCCAATTATTTGTCTGCAATTATATCGTTGTTTCTAATAGGTGCGGGTATGGCAATGCTGCAGGTTATTATTAATCCGTTGTTACGTGTTGCAGGAGGAGAAGAGCATTATGCTTTTAATTCTGTGCTGGCACAATTAATATTCGGCTTGGCATCTTTTGTAAGTCCGCTGGTATATTCTTACCTGGTAATAAACGGTGGCAACAGCAATTCAGTAGCTTCGGGTATACTTTCTTTTGTTCCGGCCAAACTTCCGTGGATATCAATTTATTTTTTATTTGCCGTGATAAGCGTATTAATGATAATTGTAGTGCTAAGTTTTAAACTTCCCAAAGTTGAATTGAAAAGTGATGAGAAGGCAGGCGATTTAAAAGCATACCTGCAATTAATAAAACAACCATTGGTGATTGCTTTTTTCTTTGGCATTTTTTGTTATGTGGGATCAGAGCAGGTTATTGCCAACTGGATGTCGCAATACCTGAATGTATATTACGGCTACGACCCGCAAACTACCGGCGCAAAGGCTGTTGCCTATTTTTGGGGGCTGATGACAGCAGGCGGCGTATTAGGATTACTGATGGTAAAAATCATGGACAGCCGCAGGGTGCTGATCATCTTTACATTTTTGGCTATACTTTCTTTAACGGCTGCATTGGTGCTTCCAGGAAAGGTAGCGCTGGTTGCATTGCCTCTCACAGGGTTTTTCGCTTCTGTTATGTACCCTATAATTATATCACTCGCGCTGAATTCTGTTACACAAAACCACGGCGTATTTGCAGGCATATTGCTTACCGGCATTGTTGGCGGCGCTATACTCCCTTTAATTACAGGATGGATTGGCGATATGTGGGGATTGAAAGCAGGATACTGTTTTCTTTATCTTACCCTCGGCTATATTATGAGTGTTGGTTTTTGGGCCAAGCCACTCGTTAGCAATAAAACTATTCAGCTATTTAAAAAGAAAGCCTGAGGATATATGTACACACCATAGTTGCTGCATTCTTGTATAACATTTTTTGCTGTTCTTAAAATTACGCAACGTTTATATAGTTGCTGATGTCATCTTGTAAAAAACATGAAAAAAGCAGCACACCTGATATGGTTTATGATGTTTTTTATATGTGCCCGGGCACAAGAAAAAATACATTCAGTAAACGCCATATTAAATGACCAAAGCTATATTGACTTGTTTGGGGTATCACCAACAAATAATACAAATGAACAATTGAGGATTCAGACACATTTGTTATACGTGGAAGGGCTGCTGCGATCAACAGATGTTTCATCACTGAACAATGAACAGTTGGCTAAAAGAACTGTTGTACTCCATCTTCTGCATGAATATATCTTAGCCGGGGTTTTTCCAAAGAATAAAATGTATCCTGGTGAGCGCAGGCCTTGTTTTATAGATGATGACGGTAATATTTGCGCGGTTGGTTTTCTTGTTGAAAAAACAGCAGGACGTGAAGTTGCAGAACATATAAATATTGAACATCAATATGATTTTTTATTGGACATGAACGATCCCATTATAAATAATTGGGCTTATGAAAATGGACTTAGCCTTATTGAATGTGCAATGATTCAACCAACCTATTCCTATTATGCACCACTACAGGTTAATGCCGATATTAAATCCGGTTATGGTATTGCTTCAGGTATATTAGGCGGATCCAATATAGCAATGCTGTTAAGTAATCTTTCACCTCAATTCAGAAACAAGAAATATATTTCGTATGTGAGTATTGCAACCGGAACCAGTCAATTAGTAATGGGGCTTATGAACATCAGGAAATCAACCATTAATTATGGTATTAATGCCCCTGACGTAACAACTTATTACAAAGCACAAAATAACCTTTCGTATGCGAACATTGCGGTAGGAACTGCGTCAATTGTTACAGGTGCTTTTAACCTGATACTCCGTAAGCATATAAAGAATTTTGATAATACCATCAGCATTTACAGCTTTCCGGATAACAATTCTATTGCTTTGGGTATGCATTTTACGAAAAGACTATAGGGGGGTATCTCAAATTTTCGCTTCATACGTTTTGCATCAGTAAATAGTTATACAAACTTATATTGTGTCTTTAATATTTATGAATGGAAATCACTGTTTGATTTAACGCCGTATATTTTATATTATTCATCTTATTGTTTATTATAGAAATGCTGATTGCTTTATATTCCCGAAATACTATAATACGATCTTATATTGGCGATGTATTGGTTGTGATACTTATTTACTGTTTTGTGAAGTCTTGTTATAGGTACTTTATTTTCATGGCTGGATATTGTTTCCTATACTATTGGTATAACACTGGTACTGGTTATCGAAAAAAAATATTCACAAACAGCAGTACAATCTGATATGCAAGCGCATGTCAACAATAAACCACCTTACATATCGGTTTACCCGGTGAATTTTTGCACTTACCCTATGCTGAATAGGAATGCTGCAGCAGAAGAGTGCGACGCAACTAAAGCTTAATAGTAGCACTTCAGCTAAGTACAAAAGTTATTTCAGGAATTTGTTTTGCTGAGCCTGTGCTCTGACTCCATTTTGAGATGATTAATACTTACATTTAATTCAAAGCCTATAAGCAGTATAAGTGAGTTGATAAAGAATGATGACATGATGATGATAACTGTTCCGATAGAGCCGTATACTTTGTTATATGTACCAAAATTATTTACCCAAAAGCTGAATGCAACGGTAACAATAATGATGAGTATTGTTGCAAAGGTTGTACCCGGAGAGCTTATCTTCCATTTGCGCTGAACAGCAGGAGCAAAACGATATATTGTACCGATGGCATAATATATCAACGCTAAAATTACAACCCACCTTAATGAGCCAACCCATTTGCGCAGGGAGACATTTTCAATTCCAAGCCAGTTCAGCATATATTTCAATAAACTACCCTGCATAATGAGGAGTAATATAGAAGCAATAAAAATAAGCGCTATAAAAAAAGTCAGCTTCAATGCAGCGCCTCTTTTCTGAAAGAAATTTTGCTTTTGCCTGTAACGGGTATGCAAAGAACGGTTAAATGAATTCATTATACCTATCATTGCGTTTGAGGCGAAAAAACCTGCTGTTAAAAAACCCAATGATAATAAGCCGCTGCGGGGTTTTGTAAAGTCTTCAATAAACTCCTTTACCCATTTAAACGTATCGTGATTGGGAGTAAGATCTTTTACAATACCCAATAGCTCTTTTGTAAAATCTTTTTGCCCTGGCATATACGGCACAAGGGTAAAAAGAAAAATCAGGAAAGGGGGAATGGCCATCAGCAGGTTGAACGAGATGGCCGCAGCCCGCATATTTAATCCTTCTTTTTTTATTTGCGTAAGCAAAAAAACAATCACATCATACAAAGGCAAACCCTGGAATCCCGGAAGTATTATCTTCTTTGATTTTTGTATCAAAAAATCAATCGGTTTCCAGGTTATGATGATGCGTTCCAGTTTCGTCATGCCGGTAAAATAACTATTTTAT
>JADLCD010000036.1 GCA_020847395.1 Chitinophagaceae bacterium | reverse complement strand
GAGATCGCTTAAAGTAATTTACTAACTTTTACATTTTTTAATTCAAACATAAGAACTTCCCGGTCGCAGTTGATTGCAATATGGCAAGGCCATGGTTAAAAATAAAGACCTGATTTTCAATTTATTCTTAATGATGTCATTATAACCGCCCTCCGGTTGCAATTAATTGAAAGTATCTTACGGCGGTGAGAAACGGCACTTCAAATTATTAATTAGCCCAGCATTGCTTGTTCTTTAGCTACCTATTGCTTATCGCCACCGGGCACGCTGTGTTTAAATAAATACCCGCAATTGTGAGGATAAAAATCATAAATTTGCTGTCTTGCTTTTGCTAATGCACATTACGGAGCAGAACGGTTTACATTAAAATTAAGTTAGTTTTATTACCCTGACTTTTTAAATGAATAATAATGTATGCTTACCCGGTAGAACGATTGAAAGCCATTATTGCTGAAATTATACAACAGCAGGTTACTCCTGGTGTATGGAGCTGGCTGCAGGAGCAGCAAGGTTTAACTGCTGCCGCCGCTTTTAATAAAACCTTTGTTTTAATCCCGCGTAAAACAGGAAAAACCGCCATAATCATATCAGCGGAACATTCAGATGCTATCCAACAAATACGACCGGGATTTTCTATTGCCGGTTATACTATCGACAGGCTGTGCAGGGTTTGGTTATTATTACAACTGGATAGCACAAACGAAGAAAATTATTTGCAGGCAATTGAAAATCTTTTTTCCGCGGCCGAAGTAAATGAATTGGTGGCGCTATATGGTGCATTACCTGTGCTCGCCTATCCGCAAAAATGGACAGGCAGGTGCGCGGAAGGCATACGCAGTAATATAGGCGTAGTGCTCGAAACCATTATTTGTGATAATCCTTATCCATCCGCATATCTGGGAGAAGCTGCGTGGAATCAACTGGTATTAAAAGCATTTTTTACAGATAAAGATATAGACCGTATTATTGGCATTGATGAAAGAGCAAACAAATCACTTGCTGATACTTTGTGTGATTATGCGCACGAACGCTGGGCTGCGTCAAGAGCAATGAATCCGCAATTGTGGCGCTGTGTTGCGCCTTTTATTGACGCGGAAAATTTCAGCGATATACAAAAGATGGCAAACAGTTCAAATCCTGTTGAGCAAAAAGCCGCGCTGCTGGCATGTAATGCCAGCCATTATCAACCTGCAAAAACACTGCTTAACCAATACCCTGAAATAAATAAAACTATTCAATCAGGTAAACTCAACTGGCATTCGCTTGCCCAGGAAGATATACTTGTTGCTTAAAAATATTTTTTAAAATTTTAATCCAGTAATTATGTGTTGTAATGGAGACCTGACAGAAAAAGATTTGCAGCCCGGAAGCAATGATACCGGTTATCTTGATACTATAAAGGGTATGCGCTTTTTTGACCCGCATGTGCATATGACATCACGCACAACAGACGACTACCAGGCAATGGCAGATGCCGGCGTGGTAGCGCTTATTGAACCTGCCTTTTGGTTAGGACAACCCCGCACGGCGGTTGGTACATTCAGCGATTATTACAGCAGCCTTATAGGCTGGGAACGTTTCAGGTCATCACAGTTCGGCATCAAACATTATTGTACCATCGGGCTTAATTCAAGAGAAGCCAATAACGAAGCGCTTGCTGAGCAGGTAATGGAAATATTGCCTCTGTTTATTTACAAAGAAGGAGTAGTTGGTGTAGGTGAAATTGGTTTTGATGATCAAACTGCGGCGGAAGAAAAATATTATCGCCTGCAACTGGAGCTTGCAAAAGAGGCAAGCCTTCCTGTACAAATTCATACTCCTCACCGTGATAAGAAAAAAGGAACAACCCGAAGCATGGATATTGCAATTGAGCATGGGCTTGATCCTTATACCGTAATTGTAGATCATAATAATGAGGAAACAGTAAAAGAAGTATTGGATCGCGGTTTTTGGGCAGCATTCACTATTTATCCATATACCAAAATGAGTAATGAGCGCATGGTAGAAATTATTAAACAATACGGCAGCGAACGCATTATGATAAATTCAGCGGCTGATTGGGGCATCAGTGATCCGCTGGCTGTGCCTAAAACGGCTGCTTTAATGAAACAACAAGGTATTAAAGACGAAGACATCTTCCTGGCAACATACAAAAATGCTATTACAGCTTTTGCACAAAGCGGGCAAATTGATGAAGCAGATTTCGACGGCAGCAAAGCAATAGATCAAAGCCGGAAATTTAACGGCAATACTATTTTACGTGGTGGTCAGCAACCTCGTTTTGATAAGAACGCTATCATCATTAAATAAGGCTGCTGTGAAGAGGGTGATGGGATTACTCCGTTTAACAAGACCCGCCAATGTTATTACTGCTGTTTCCGATATTCTTGCGGGTATTGCCATATCAGGATATTTTTTAAATACTCACGTTGATGAATACACGTTAAAGCCGGTAGCATTGCTTATTATTTCAACAATGGGCTTGTATGCCGGCGGTGTTGTATTTAATGATGTGTTTGATGCAGCGCTTGACGCGGTTGAACGCCCTGAGCGGCCCATTCCTTCTGGTATTGTAAGCAAAGCTTTAGCCACTGCATGGGGAACGTTGTTATTGGTAATTGGCATTATTGCAGCAATAAATGTTCATGCGGAAATGTATGCTGTATCTGCTGCTTTATCAATAGCTATTGCAGTTTGCGCTTTGGTTTATGATAAATGGTGCAAGCATCATTTTATTGCCGGGCCTTTTACCATGGGCTTATGCAGGGGATTAAATTTACTACTTGGCATGAGCATTATAACTTCTGCGGTGCAGGCATATTGGTTTTTAGCTTTCGTTCCTGTTACCTATATAGCTGCCATAACAACAGTAAGCAGGGGAGAAGTACATGGCAACAATAAAACGAATTTATATCTCGCTGTTTGTTTGTATGTGCTTGTAATAGCAACATTGCTCACATTCAGCATAGTGCAACATCACTGGCAAACAGCTATTTTTCTTATTGCAGGTTTTGGTTTGATGATTATGCCGCCTTTATTAAAAGCTATAAAACAACCTTCGGGGCCTTTAATAGGCAAAGCAGTAAAGGCAGGTGTAATTGCATTGATATTAATGAATGCTGCATGGGCGGCTGCTTTCGGGCAGTTTTATCTTGCATGCATTATTGTTTTATTGCTGCCGGTATCTATTTTGCTGGCAAAGCTTTTTGCAGTAACATAAGTTAACAGGGAACAAAAGTTTATTTTAGTATTTTTTACAATTGGCAGTTTTAATTTTTTGTTTGAGATGGATTATATACAACAACGTTTTAGCGTACCTTTTGAATACAGGGTTTATTTTACAAGTGATTTATTCAACCTGCAAAATGCGGTTCTTCAACAGTTTTTACAAACTGATGCTTCTCATAATATCAAAAAAATATTTTTTGTAATTGATTCGGGAGTAGCGGAATATCATCCTAAACTTACCAGTGATATACAACATTATTTCTCTGTAAATAAGCAGGTAACATTGATTGAAAACATGCTTATTGTACCCGGAGGCGAAGCATGTAAAAACACTGACACTTATGTAAATGACATAGTAGAAGCTGTTGATAAATATGGTATTGACAGGCACTCCTATATCGCGGCAATTGGCGGAGGGGCTGTGCTGGATATGGTGGGATATGCTGCCGCTATTTCTCATCGTGGTATTCGTCATATAAGGATACCAACTACAGTGCTGTCACAAAACGATTCTGGCGTTGGTGTAAAAAACAGCATCAATTATAAAGGTAAAAAAAATTTTATCGGCACATTTGCACCACCTGTAGCTGTTTTTAATGATGAACATTTTTTATTTACGCTTTCTGAAAGGGAATGGCGTGCCGGTATTGCAGAAGCAGTTAAAGTGGCGCTGATAAAAGACAAGCCATTTTATTCATGGCTCTGTAAAAATGCATTGGCATTAAGCAGAAGAGAGATGGAACCGATGCAATACCAGATAAAACGCTGTGCGCAATTACATATAGATCATATAGCAGGTGGCGATCCTTTTGAAAAAGGTTCTTCACGTCCTTTAGACTTCGGGCATTGGAGCGCTCACAAAGTGGAACAGCTTTCCGGTTTTGAAATTCGCCACGGTGAAGCAGTAGCAATGGGCATTGCGCTCGACACCGTTTACTCGCATTTGTGTGGCTGGCTGAATGAAGCAGATACTAAGTCGGTACTCCAATTGTTGATTGATCTTGGGTTTGATATTACGCATCCCATGATGGAAATTTCGGATGATGATAGTCCCTTGATAAAAGGCTTACACGAATTTCAGGAGCACCTGGGTGGAATGCTTACTATAATGCTGTTGAGAGCGATAGGTAAAGGAGAAGAAGTGCATCATCTGGATATTGCATTACTAAAAAAATCTTCTGACTGGTTGAAACAATATCATCAAATAGCACAACAATGAAAACAACATACGGACATTTAACTTATTGCAGTAATATACATTCGGGAGAAAACTGGGAAGATCATTTTGAAAAATTGAAAGAAAATATTCCTCTTATAAAAAACGAACTGGCGCCCGGTCAGCCATTTGGGCTGGGGTTAAGACTTGCCGATGCTGCAAGTAAAACTTTGCAACAGCCGCATGTATTGCAGGAGTTTAAACAATGGTTGAGGGAGAATGATATATATGTATTTACGATGAATGGTTTTCCTTACGGCAATTTTCATCACACGGCAGTAAAAGACCAGGTGCATGCACCTGATTGGTTAACCCGGGATCGGGTTGATTATACCATTCGGCTTGCAGAGATATTAGCGGAGTTATTACCCCACGAAATGGAAGGCAGCATTTCTACTTCACCGTTAACCTATCGTTTCTGGCATAAAGAAAACGAATGGAATGCGGTGATGGAAAAAGCAACAAAAAATCTTTTGCTTGTTGTTGATAAACTGATAGATATCAAACAAAAAACCGGTAAGGTTATACATATTGATATAGAACCGGAACCAGATGGATTGCTTGATAATGGCACGGAATTTCTCGATTGGTATCTACAGTATTTGTTACCGTTAGGCATTGAACATTTACAGAAAAGCAAAGGGTTAGATAGAACTGCTGCAGAAGAAGCCATCAAAATGCATATTCAACTTTGCTATGATGTATGCCATTTTGCAGTGGGTTATGAAGATCATGCAGCAATGGTTGAAGCCTTTGAAAGGCATGGTATAAAAACGGGTAAGATACAAATAAGCGCGGCATTAAAAGGCCGGTTGGATGGAACCGCTGATGAAAAAGAAAAAGTGATTGAAGCGTTTAAAAATTTTAATGAACCTGTTTACCTGCACCAGGTAGTAGCAAGAAAAAGCGACGGTAGTTTTTCGCGCTATCGCGATATGCCGGATGCGCTTGCCAATAGTAATGCTGCTGCTGTTGAAGAATGGCGGGCGCACTATCATGTTCCGCTTTTTATTGAGCATTATGATATATTACAATCAACCCAGGCGGATATTAAAACCGTGTTGGATATTCAGAAAAAACATCCTTTCACAAAATACATGGAAGTAGAAACCTATACCTGGGAAGTATTGCCTGCGGCCATGCGCCTGCCTATCGGTCAATCCATCAGCAGGGAATTAAAGTGGGTTAAAGATTTATTGAACAATCATTAATGAAATACTGATGCACAAAACTGTTGTTATTGATATTGTAGGACTATCATCCAATCTTATTGGAGAGCATACGCCTTTCATAAAAAAATTTACTGCATCACATGGCTTGCAAACCATACAACCGGTATTACCTGCTGTTACTACATCTGTACAATCTACATATGTTACGGGCAAATGGCCTTCAGAAAATGGTATTGTAGGAAATGGCTGGTATGATAAAACGGATTGTGAAGTAAAATTCTGGAAGCAATCCAACAACCTGGTGCAGGGAGAAAAAATATGGGAACGTGCAAAAAAAATTGACCCGGCATTCACCACTTCCAAAATGTTTTGGTGGTATAATATGTACAGCAGCGCAGATTATGCCGTAACGCCACGCCCTAACTATTTGGCTGATGGCAGAAAAATGCCGGACTGTTATTCGCATCCCGCCGGTTTACGAGATGAATTACAAAATACATTAGGACAGTTTCCTTTATTCAAATTCTGGGGGCCCGGTGCAGATATTACTTCCACACAATGGATTGCAGACGCATCCTTATTTACAGATAAAAAATACGATCCTACACTTACACTAATCTATCTCCCTCACCTGGATTATTGCCTGCAAAAATATGCTGATGAGTTTTCGAAAATCAGTACTCATTTAAAAGAGATTGATGATGTGGTTAAGCAACTGGTTGAACATTATGAAGCAGCCGGCGCGAGGATTATTTTACTTTCAGAATATGGTATTACGCCGGTAAGCAATCCTATTCATATTAACCGTGTATTGCGGCAGCAAGGTTTGTTGGGTATACGTGTGGAACGTGGATTGGAACTGCTGGATGCAGGTGCATCAAAAGCATTTGCAGTATCAGATCACCAGGTGGCGCATGTTTATTTAAATGATCCGCCTGTATTTGAAAAGGTTCGTTCGTTTGTAAGCAATGTACCGGGTGTTGCGCTTGTGCTCGATAAAGAGCAGCAAAAGCAATATCATATCAATCATGAGCGATCAGGAGATCTTGTGTTGGTTGCAGCGCCTGATAGTTGGTTTACCTATTATTTCTGGCTGGATGATGCTGTTGCCCCGGATTATGCAAGAGTGGTAGATATACATAAAAAGCCGGGATATGATCCGGTGGAATTATTCATGACTTCAAAAGCAAGAGCCGGATATAAATTATTACGAAAAAAATTGGGACTTCGTTATGTGATGGATGTTATTCCGTTAGATGCAACATTGGTAAAAGGTTCACACGGAAGCATTTTTGCAGATCAAAAATATCATGCAGTTTTTTCAAGCAATTATAGTAAAGCGGATAGAGCGCTTGAATCTACGGAAGTGTATGAGCGTATTTGGGATTGTTTGGTGGAGTAATGGAAGCGTGGGAAAAGCAAATTATTCCCCTGTCATACACTTACTATTATTTTGGTTTGCTATCTTTTAATGCGGCAATTGCTCCCTTGAATAAATAATTAACACTAATAGTTTTTACTTAGCAAGCAAGATTTACTGTTCCATTAACATCTAAATAACAAAAATTAATTCACAGGTATAGCCAGGAATTAGTTTTTGTATTTACATTCAATTAACACAATTTTTGTGTTACAACTATTAATTGCTGCTATATGAGATGCATCATTTTTTTGATTTTGCTAATTTATGTAACTAAGTCCTTTGCTCAAGATAGCCTCTCCTCCGCTTCCATAATAGTCCCCGGTAAATATATAAATCAGGTTAATAAAAAAATTATTTCTCTTGATAATCAGCTCAGCAAAGAATCAACTCACTATTTAAATAGTCTGTCGAAGCAGGAAGAAAAGATGAGACAAAAGTTAGCAAAATTAGATTCTTCTAAAGCGGCTGAAATATTTGGAGATAGTAAAAAAGTTTACGAACAATTTTCTCAAAAGCTTAATAATATAGATGGAAAAGTGTCGAAGGCATTTTCGGGGGAATACCTTCCTTATCTTGATTCATTGCAGGGATCACTTGGTTTTTTAAAAGATGCTAAAAATATTATTTCCAAATCGAAAGACATAAAAGCCAAGCTGGGAGCAAGTTTACAACAGGTAAAACAATTACAGAATAAATTGCAGGAAGCTGGTGATGTAAAAGCATACCTGTTACAAAGGCAGGAACAGCTTAAAGCTGCCTTGGCTAATTATACCAACCTGGCAGGTGACTTTAGTAAATATCTTAAAAAATACCAACAACAATTATTTTACTATAGCAGGGAAATTCAGGAATGCAGGGAAATATTGAATGATCCCGGTAAGCTGGTGAGCAAAGTGCTCCAAACACTTCAAACTATTCCGCAGTTTCAAAAATTTATGGGCAGGTATTCAATGCTTGCCGGCATATTCGCACCTGCAGAGTCGGCTTCTGTAAATAATCCCCTGTTACCTACCCGAGACCAGGTATTGCAATTGATACAGCAGCAAATAGGAAGCGGCGGCTCCAATGCACAACAGTTGTTGGGGCAGCAATTGCAACAGGCGCAAAACGAACTATCAAAACTTAAAGACAAATTTAGTGAAATGGGCATAAGCCCCGGAGGAGATATGGCTATGCCATCTTACAAAGTAAATCAGCAAAAAACAAAAACCTTCTTGAGGCGCATTGAATTTGGGGGCAATTTTCAATCTCAAAAGGCAACTAATTATTTTCCGGTAACAACTGATTTTGCTGCAACGGCTGGATATAAAATTGATGATACCAAAATTATCGGTATTGGCATATCCGGGAAAATTGGATGGGGTGAAGGATGGAAGCACATAAAACTAAGCGGACAGGGAGCCGGCGCACGTTTTTTTATTGAATGGAAAGCAAAAGGAAATTTCTGGTTGACCGGAGGAGCAGAGATGAATTACCAGCGTCCTATACAAAGTTTCGAGCTATTTAAAAATTACAAAACCTGGAATAAAAGCGGGCTAATTGGGGTAAGTCGCAAATACAGTGTTAGCAAAAAGCTCAAAGGCAATATGCAGATATTGTACGACTTTCTGCATCAGCAGCATACTCCTCCCACGCCTGCTTTTATCTGGAGGGTAGGATATAATTTTTAAAACCTTCTAACACATAACCGATTTTATGTTAACTGCAAAACAAATCTCAGAAAATAAAAATAAATCATTGCTGCATATGAAAAAGCAATCTACTTTTTGTTTCATTATTCTTTTTCTTTTCTATTTTATCCCGGTCTTATCATGGTCACAGAAGTTACCATCTAACCAGGTACAGATTGCATCTCCAACTGCTGCATCTCTGGGAAAATATGCCGACATCCCCGTGAGTTATCATACCGGGTTGCCACAAATCAGCATCCCGTTATATACCATTAAAAGCGGGCCGCTTTCTTTACCCATCAGTTTAAGTTATCATGCAAGTGGTTTAAAAGTGATGGAGCCTTCCAGTTGGGTAGGCGCAGGATGGTCGTTAAACGCCGGAGGAGTAATAACCAGGAGTGTTGTGGGATTGCCGGATGAATATGGAACAAGCACTAATGGTGCAGAAACTAACGGGCACTTTAGTCATTATGGCTATAATAGTTATTTATATAATGCCGGCCAACAAGACTGGCAACCCTTTGCTGATGGAAGAAAAGACGGCGAGCCGGATTTATTCTTCTTTAATTTTAACGGTATATCAGGGAAATTTTTTTTCAGCGATGACAGAACGCCGGTTTTGCTACCGGAACAAGATCTGAAAATTGAATATGACTACACGCTTACCAGTTCTTTAAGTATTCAAGGCTTCATTATTACCACTTCAGACGGTACAAAATATTATTTTGGAAAAACGGCCAGTTCCACCGATGTAGATCCACTTGAAAAAACCCTTTCCTATACTGCCACCGCAGGCACCTATTACTGGAATATTATTTCAAGCTGGTATCTCAATAAAATAGAATCAGCAGATGCTCAATTTGTAATAAACCTTACATACCAGGCAGATAATTATGGATATTATACTACATCCATGTCACCTATAGACGGTAACAAAACAGGCACAGGATATCAAAATACGGGTTACAACCTGGTGAAAAATATTATGCAGGGCGTGCGTTTGAGCCAGATAAGTTTTGCGGATGGAAATGTAACTTTTAATGCGGGATCTGTAAGAACAGATTTGGCAGACAATGGATCAAACTTTTCTGATAATGTAAACACCAGCTCTACTTCTTTGGGTAATATACAAATCAACGGGAATGGTGGGTTTTGTAAGAAATTTTTATTTACTTATAATTATTTTACAGATAATACTTCAGCACTTACCGGAGATTATGCAGCCGGTGGCTTGTATACCAACATTCAAACAGATAAAAAAAGATTGCGGTTGGAAAGTGTACAGGAATCTTCCTGTGCAGGTGAAACCATTAGCCCTTACCAATTTTTGTATTTTACGGAGCAAGTGCCCAGGATGCTGAGTTTTGGTATTGACCATTGGGGATTTTATAACGGCGTAACAAATAACCAAGGACTAATACCTGCATATACCAAAGACAATGTAGTTGTACCGGGAGCCAACAGGGATGCAGCGTGGCCGCCAATGCGCGGAGGCGTATTGCAAAAAATCACCTACCCTACCGGGGGGTATACTTTATTTGATTTTGAGCCGCATAATATGACTACTTCTACTACATCTTACGATTTAACAACTGTAGCCGGCCTTGCAGTACACCAGTTGGGCCAATCTCAAATTACACAAACTGTTCCGTTTACAGTTATCAATACAGGTAACAATACAAACAACTGTAAAATCACGATACATAATAACTCTACCAACTGGTCCGCAACATTATCCATAAAAAATAGTAGTAATGTTGAGCAAGGCCCCTGGCTTGTACCCGTTTCTCAAACATATACACAAACACTTACATTACCACCCGGTAATTATTCAGCCACTTTATCATTTCCAGCTAATTCTGCTTCAACATTGGTGAATGGTGCGGACGCTTCGATACAGCAATGGCAATATCAATCTGTTCAATCTGTTGCAACTATTGGGGGATTGAGAGTGAAAACAATCACTCAAAACGATGGTTTTACAACCAAAGATATTGTAACCAATTACGACTACAAGGCTGGTGGTAGTTCTTCAGCCATTATTTTATATGGCAGACCACGGTATGTTCAAACAATCAGGAATGACCTCATTAGAGATGTGGGGTTTTGGACTACAACAGGATTTCAGGCAAACATTCTTAACCCTTACGGTTGCCCGGGCAATGGCGGCTTGTTTTATAAGTCTCCCGGCAGTATTATGCCTATGGCCACCAGCCAGGGTAGCCATGTAGGTTACTTTGAAGTACAGGTGAGAAAAACAGGGCAGGGAAAAACAATATACCGCTATTATGGTAACAGCCCTTTTAATCAAAATGTAAATGATGTTGTAGACAGAGTGATATTTACCACATCCTGCGATGCTAACACACCCAATTATCCTGCCGCTCCTTTACCTTATGATTTCATACGGGGCGAATTGAAATACGAAGGACATTATAATGAAAGCGGGCAGGTGCTCAAAGAAATTAATTATACACCGGTCTATCAAAACAGTACCATCAGCACTCCCGGTTTTATTGTACATACCAGGTTAGATGGATCAACACCGCGGCTTCTCGGAACTTTTTACAGCCTCACCAGCGCCAAAAAAACACAAATGATAACTGCTGAGACTAATTATACACCTGGCGTGGGTAGTGTTACCACAACAAAAACAGAATATTACGAAAGCGCATTTCATAATGCGCCAACACGCACCACGTTAGTTAGTTCCGGGGGAGGAACATTAGAAACAAGAATGACCTATGCGTTCGACTTCAGATCGTCTTCCTGCGATGCTACTTCCAATGGTATACAAACATTAGCGACCAGTCTCGCCACCTGCCAAACCAATTATAACAATGCAAGAGCGGCATGCGGCGGAGCATCTGCCTGTCTTACCACTGCATATTTTAATTACCTCACCTGCCAAAACCAGGCTCGTATTGCATATATCAATACCCGGAAAAGTAATTTTACCGACCCCACTAATGCATTTCAAACCTGCCACAACAGCGCTAAAACCAATGCCAACACAGACCTTAAGCCGCTATATGAACTACAGGACAGCTATAATAATGCATTGGTAGAACAAAGTACATGGAGAGCCAATAATCTTACTTCCGGTTCTTTTACCAGGTACAACTACGGCACAAACCCAACCACTAAAATATACCCGGAGAAAGTGCAAACCCTATCTCTTTTGGCACCTTCGTCAACTTTTACTCCTTCTGTTACAGCAGCGGGAAATGCTTCCATAACCAAAGACAGCAGGTACCTGGATGAGTATGCACTAAAATTTAATAAAGGAAACCTGGTGGAGCAATATAAGATTAATGTAGTAGGTAACGACATTAGTACAACATACCTGTGGGGTTATAATAATCAATACCCGGTAGCTAAAATTGTGGGCGCTACTTCAGCAGCGGCACAGGCATTGATTACACAAACCATTCTGGACAGCCCTGCCAGCGATGCCGCTATGCGTACAGAACTCGACAAATTACGAACCGGTTTGCCTGCTGCCCAGGTTACTACGTATACCTATAACCAGCTAAAAGGCATCACCAGTGAAACGGATCCTTCAGGTAAAACCATCTATTATGAATACGACAACTTCGGGCGTTTAAAAACCATCAAAGACCCTGACGGCAACGTGCTGAAAACAATGGATTATCAATACCAGAAACCCAACAATCAATAACACCAAAACAACGCTACCATGTTATCTACTAAAAAATCTTATTTGAAAATAATATATGGTGTACTGTTTCTGTTGTTATCTGTTATAACATACGGGCAGCAAACGCCGCCTCCAGCCTACTCAACATCTGTAAAAGTAAATTATATCCGCACATGGGATGCCAAGGCTCCTGAAGCTAATCCCACAACCTTGCAAACCCGCCCTTTGCGCGATGCATTGCAGACTACCCAATATTTTGACGGGCTGGGAAGGCCATTGCAAGTGGTGGTTGAGCAAGGTTCTTTTGTAACCAACCCGGCAAGCCCCACCTCCGGTGCGGCCGCGGTAGATATGGTAAGCCCGGTGGTATATGATGAGTTTGGCAGGGAGCAATATAAATATCTTCCTTTTGCATCTACCGCAACAGACGCTACTAAAAATGATGGCAAGTTTAAATTAAACCCTTTTACACAGCAGGTGGGCTTTTATAATACGCAATTAAGCGAGCCTACCGAAACCAATATCGGTACCGGAAGCCTTAACTGGGCATACAGTAAAACAAATTTTGAACCTTCCCCGCTAAACAGGGTTGATAATACATATGCCCCTGGAGTCAACTGGGCAGGAAGCGAGTCTGGTAGTACTGAAACATCCCGGCATAACGTACGCATAAAATATTATACTAACACTGCCACAGATAATGTAAAGATATGGACAGTAACTAATGGAGCTACTTTAGGAGACTGGGGTACATATACAATGGCTGGCGTATATGCTGCAGGCGAATTAATAAAAACGGTTACTATTGATGAGAATGATAAACAGGTTATTGAATTTAAGGATAAAGAGGGCAGGATAATATTTAAAAAAGTACAGCTCACAGGCAGCGATGATACAGGTGCCGGTCAGGGTTATACAGGCTGGTTGAATACCTACTATATTTATGATGGACTAAGCAATCTACGTGCTGTTATTCAGCCCGAAGGTGTACAACG
Organism: Chitinophagaceae bacterium; assembly: GCA_020847395.1. Classification (GTDB taxonomy): domain Bacteria; phylum Bacteroidota; class Bacteroidia; order Chitinophagales; family Chitinophagaceae; genus Agriterribacter. The sequence goes on along the minus strand of JADLCD010000036.1, from coordinate 4,287 downwards.
ACTATCGTTGAGTAGTTGGGCGATAACAACAGCCCTGCTGAACGAATATTTCTTTTGCTACGAATACGACAGCCGTAAGCGCATGATTATGAAAAAGCTGCCAGGGGTAACACAGGCAGACGCTTTATATATGGTGTATGATGCAAGAGACAGGCTGGTAATGACACAGGATGGAAAACAAAGAGACCCTGGAGTGAATGTTTGGACAGCTATACTATACGACAATACACTAAACCGGCCGGTTATCAAAGGCTTTTATATCAATACTTATAACAACAAAGATTTTAAAACCAACCTGGCACAGGCCGCTGTAAGCATTACCTATCCCTTTGCTATCGCTAATCAACCTCCTGAAGGCACCTGGTCAATACTTACCCAATGGGGATACGATGATTACGCGAGCTTTCCTACTGGTACCGGGCTAACTACAACGCTGGATGCTACTTATACTTCTTCCACTTATTTAAATACTACTTACAACACGTCTCCCTTATATGCACAGCAACCCATACAGTCACCTAAAACAAAGGGATTACCCACCTGGACTAAAGTATTAATGTATGGCATAGGCACCTACTATTACACAGTAAATATTTATGATGATAAAGGAAGAATTATACAAACAAAAAGCACCAATATTACAGGAGGTATTGACATTGCAACCACACAATATAACTGGGCGGGGCAGCCGATAAGGATAGTACAAAAACAACAACAGGCTCAAACGAATGCTCAAACCAATGTTATCATCACCGATATTCTTTATGATGACCTTGGACGTGCAGTACAAACACAAAAAAGAATTCAGAACACCCTCGTTAACAGCAATGCGCTTAGCGCCTGGGCAACTACTGCGAAACATGAATACAATGCCCTGGGGCAACTGAAGAAAAAAGCGATGGGCAATAAACGGGATGGATCGGGCAACTACACAACCACCAGCCTCGCTAATTTAGATTATCTCTATAATATCAGGGGCTGGTTACTGTCTATAAACAAAACATATACCGGCGCCGCTAATAATAGTTTAGATCAATATTTTTCATTAGAACTGGGATATGATAAAGACCCAAGCGTTGGCGGCAATACGCTAAAACAATTTACCGGTAACATCAGCAGCATGCTGTGGAAAGGAGAGGGAGATCAGAAAAAAAGAAAATACAATTTTACTTACGATGAAGCCAACAGGCTCCAGGTGGCTGCTTTCGGACAATATGTATCCGGATCCGGCAGCAGTGCTGTTTTCGATGCAAGTGCCGGTGTGAATTTTACAGAAGATGGCATTCAATACGATTTGAATGGCAATATCAAATCCCTCAACCGCATGGGTTTGCGGCTGAACGCTTCTTCACAGGTAGATAAGCTGTCATATACCTATGCCAACAGTGGCGCCAGCAACCGGTTAGACCGCGTAGATGAAACATCGCCGGGCGAAAACGGCAAGCTGAGCGATTTTAAAGATGGCAGCAATGCCGCTAATACTTCTGACTATAGCTATAACCGCAATGGCAGCCTTATAACTGACAAGAATAAAGACATCACCAGCATCGCCTACTGGCGTACTTCCGAACTGCCTAAAATTATTACTACCAGCAAAGGCACTATTAGCTTTACGCACGACGACAGCGGCAATAAATTAAAAAAGATTACGGTAGAAAACCCATCCACCGGTAATGGCAATCATACCATTACCACCACCACATTATATTTGGGTGGCCTTGTATATGAAAGCAAAACAACTTCTCCCGCCGATGCCAATAATCCAGATTATACCAACCGCTTATTGTTTGCGCCACAGGAAGAAGGCAGGATAAGAGCCTTATATGATAATATCGCTACACCCAATACACCTACAGGCTTTGCATTTGATTATTTTATTAAAGACCATCTCGGTAATACCCGCATGGTATTGACAGATGAAAACCAGTTACCCCTGCAATACCCGCCGGCTACCATGGAAACAGCCACCAGAACAAACGAAGAAAAATATTATGGTAACCTTGCCAGCAGCGAAGCGCCTAAACCCACGGGCTTTGATGCGGATGCCGGCAACCAGAAAGTAGCCAGGCTGAATTATACAGATGCTGCACGCCGCATCGGACCAAATGCTTTATTAAGAGTAATGGCAGGCGATAAAGTAAGCATTGCCGTAAATGCCTATTATTCCTCTACCGGGCAAAATAATAATAGTTCAGCCGTTGTTGCTGATATGGTAGCCGCGCTGATCAGCTCCTTTGGGGGCAGTACTTCTACGGTAACTGACCCCACGGGGCACTTTACCATTGGGCAGCGCAACGCCACTACTTTTACTACCGGCAGCTATACGGGCATTGGTAATTTAAAAAGCACCGACCCCAATACCAGCGGCACCAAACCCAAAGCATACCTGAACTGGATATTGTTTGATGAACAGTTTAATATGGTAAGCGCCAGCAGCGGTACCCGCCAGGTGAACATGAACGCCAATACCAAAGCAACTATGGCTTATGCCGACCTGCCCATGAACAGTACCGGTTATTTATATGTATATTTATCCAATGAAAGCCCGATGGACGTGTTTTTTGACAATTTCCAGGTAACGCAAAAGAAAGGGCCAATACTGGAAGAAACGCATTATTACGCCTTCGGACTTACAATGGCGGGGATAAGTAGCAAAGCGTTAAACGGAATAGCAGAGAATAAGTATAAGTACAACGGTAAGGAAGAACAGAGAAAAGAGTTCAGTGATGGCAGTGGATTAGAATGGCTGGATTATGGTGCGAGGATGTATGATGCGCAGTTAGGAAGATGGCATGTTGTTGATCCGTTAAGTGAGACCTCTCGTAAATGGACACCGTACAATTATGCTTATGATAACCCCATGAGGTATATTGATCCTGATGGTATGGAGGTTGAAGGATGGCAAAATAATACTCCCATAGAAGATTTTAGGCCTGATTATGAAAAGGTTCATGATAACGACGATCTTTTTCCTAATCGAGGATATAGAGGCGAATACTCAAACATCAGCAATTCCAATAGTAAACCTGACGATTGGTACAAAGACAAAGATGGAAATTATAAATGGTTCGATGGCAGCAAAGAGCATGATGGCTACACTAATATAACTGCCCAAGGTTACTCTGCCGTTGTTTCAAAAGATGCCGATGGAAAAACCGTAGGAGTTTATAGTTTAAAAAAGGATGGTACTGTTGGCGTAAATGGAAAATCAGGAAGTTATGATCCCGTCACGACAGGAGAAGGGCATACTATAACTCCTGCAGAAGTATCAGGTCAAGCTGGAACTATTAAAAGCCCAACTGGCGGACTCGCCGCAATTCGTGCTCCTGATTATCTAAATTTCAATTTTTCCATAGGTGGAGCTATTGGTTGGAATTTTTCTGGTAGTTTGGATAGACATGGTGGTCTCTATTTAAGTCCGTTTGGATTTTCTATAGGGAGGTCACCGACTTTTATATCAGTTAGTTTTACGGCGAATTGGCTAGATCAAGGAACAGTTCCTACGGCAGCAGAAACAAATAATTTTCTAAGTGGTCATGGAGTTAGTTTTGGCGGTGGTTATGTTGTTGGAGTTAACGGCGCTTGGGCTCCAGGTAATGGAACCTCACATGGCGCTGGGCTTTATTCTCCTCAAATTGGTGCTTCTTATAATTACACACCTTCACGTCTTATTTTTCAAACAGGGACAAAATGGTAAAATCTATGAACTTGTTATTCTATCTTTCATGTTTATCAATCTCAATTGCCCTAATATTTGTTGGGATTAACGCAATTGGCAATAGCAGAAAAACTGCAGAATTTTTCTTAAAACTAACATTTCCAAAATGGTATAAAAACTGGGTTCAAAAAATGATGAATCAAGAGTGGTTTTTTGTTAATCTAAAAATTGGGGGTATCGCAGCTATTTTTGTGGGAATAATTTTAATAATTGCAGTATATTATTCTCTAAAACGTATGCCATGTAATTAATTTCCCGCCGCCGTTACTTACTTCTTTCCCCGCAGAGTTTCATGATTTTTTTCCTTGCCCAGAGTGAATTTCTCCGAAGAGTCTCAATGCCGGGCTATGTGTGTTGGCTGGACTCTGCGGTAGGCAGAGGAGGTTGTAATTAAAACTTTCTTTCTTCGCAGAGTTTCATGATTTTTTTTTCCCTTGCCCAGAGTGAATTTCTCCGAAGAGTCTCAATGCCGGGCTATGTGTGTTGGCTGGACTCTGCGGTAGGCGGAGCGTAGGTTTATTTCTTTCTTCGCAGAGTTTCATTTTTTTTCCTACCAGAGTGAATTTCTC
>JADLCD010000035.1 GCA_020847395.1 Chitinophagaceae bacterium | reverse complement strand
TTTTGGTTGAATGGAAAATTTTGATTATTAGTTTCCAGGTTGTAAATTTTATTTCATAAGGTGTGGAAAAAGAATACAAGGTGTCATTAAAAATTTGTACGTCAAAAACCATCAAAACACTCTTTTGAACAAAGCAGACTTTCTAACCACTCAAAATTGTAGCAGAAAATGTTTCGTATACTTATGGGGGGTATTTCTGAAATTGACGATCACAGCAGTAGCCGAAATACCTTGTAGCTTAAGAGCGCAGACAATTATATTAAGTGTAAACACTTAGTTTCCCTTGATTTCTTTGTCTTTTTTCTTTATTTACCTCCTACACGATAAGTTTTTAATAAAATGTTCAGTTTCATCCAATTATTCATGCAGCGTCAACGTTTCTTCTTTTGTCTGTTTTTTGAGGCAAAGCGAAATATATACATAACTAAGTATTTTTGGTAAAATATTCCGTATTTGCCGCATTTATTTCAAAACACTTTTTACATGAGAAAAACTTTATTGCTACTGGCAGTACTGCTGCAATGGTCGGTACTGGCAATCTCTCAAACAAAAACAATAACCGGACAGGTTTTAGACGAAAAAGGAGCCCCGGTTCCTTATGCTACTGTAAAGCTTAAAGGAAATACTTCCGGAGTAGCCGCCGATGAAAATGGCAGGTTCAGCATCCAGGCAAGCCCTTCTGCAACCCTGGTAATTAGTGCTGCAGGGTTTGCTGCACAGGAAGTTGCGGTACGCGACCAAACTTCAATAACTGTAGCCTTAGCTTCATCTTCAAATCTCCAGGAGGTAGTAGTAACTGCGCTTGGTATATCGCGGGAAAAGAAAAGTCTTGGGTATGCCACCCAAAGCGTGAAAGGCGACGCGTTGGTGCAAGCTGCTAATACAGGATTGGCAGGTGCTTTACAAGGTAAAGTATCTGGTGTTCAGATTACACCTTCCAGTGGTATGCCTGGTGCATCTTCATTGATCACTATTCGCGGTGCACGTTCATTTACCGGCAACAATACGCCATTGTATGTTATAGATGGTATGCCTATTTCATCTAATGCAGACCTTAGTACAGGCAATAGTGTTACAGGTACCGACATCGCTAATCGTGCAGTGGATATTGATCCTAATGATATTGCAAATATTGAGGTTCTAAAAGGTCAGGCTGCATCTGCATTGTATGGTATAAGGGCTTCCAATGGTGTAATAGTAATTACAACCAAGAGTGGAAGAGGTGCATCTAAAGGAAAGCCACAGGTTTCTTTTAATTCTAATGTCAGTTTTGATGATCTTTCCCGTTATCCGGAACTGCAAAGTACTTATGCACAAGGTGCCAACGGAACATTTAATCCCAATGCATCAACTTCTTATGGACCTAAGTTAGCTGACCTGCCAAAGAGTACGCTTTATGGGGGAGAAACTACCAACCAGTATACTAATGCTGATGGTATGCACCCTGGTCAGTATTATGTACCTCAGCGTGCACTGGCTGGCCTTAACCCATGGGCAACACCTACTGTATATAATAATATCCGTGATTTCTTTGATATCGGTACCACTTTCAATAATTCCATAAGTATTCTGAACTCAACCGACAAAGGTTCTTATGCAGTAGCATTAGGAAGTACGAATCAGAAAGGGATTGTGCCGCATACCGGTATGAACAGGTATAATGCCAAGATAGCCGGTGAGACAAAATTATCTGATCATTTCAAAGCGTCCTTTAGCGGTAATTTTATTAATTCTGATATTGATAAGGCTCCTTCGGCAAATGACGGTATTATTGCAACTGTTTATCCGGCTCCTGTGAGTTATGATCTTAAAGGTATTCCTAACCATGCTGAAGGCAATATATACACTCCTGTGGGATATCGTGGTGGCGCATTCGTAAATCCTTACTGGGGTCAGGAGCATAATACCTGGAATGAAAAAACCAATCGTTTTTTTGGAAATACAAATGTTACCTATAGTGCCGATCTATCAGGCAAGATGAAGCTAGATGTAAAATACCAGATCGGTACTGATGCTTATACTACAAATTATCAGGATATATGGAGTTTTGGTTCTCCTACGCGTGGTTCAAATAATAATGGAGATATTACAGAATATACTTACACCAATACGACATTAAACTCATTGCTTACAGGCAACCTGAAATGGGATATAAGTTCAGATCTTGGGTTAAACCTGTTAGTAGGTAATGAGATCGTTAATACCAATACCAAATATGTAACTGCCTATGGTTCCAGTTTTGCTTTTGCGGGATGGAATCATATGGACAATACGGGAACTAAAGACGCAACTGAAACGTCCACCAAGCTCAGAACTTTTGGAAACTTTGCCAATCTTTCCTTATCATTCAGGCAAATGTTATACCTGAGTGTTACCGGCCGCCAGGATATAGTATCTTCTATGCCAAGCAACAACAGAAAATTCTTTTATCCTTCAGCCGCATTAGGATTTGTGTTTACACAGTTGAAGGGGCTTGATAACAGTTCATTTTTGAATTTTGGAAAACTAAGATTCTCTGTAGCCCAGGTGGGTCAGGCAGGAACCTATCGTAGTAATTTCTACACGCTCCCTGCATATGGCGGTGGGTTTTATAGTGGTAGCCCAATATTGTATCCCATCAATGGAATTAAGGCATATATACCCAGCGACTTAGTATATGACCCCAATTTAAAGCCACAAAATACCACTTCATATGAAATTGGTGCTGATTTGAATTTCTTTAATAACTTGGTTGAATTAAATTATACATTCTCCCGCCAGAATGTAAAAGACCAGATTTTTGATGTGCCATCGCCGGGTTCAACAGGTGCTACTGAATTCAGAACCAATGGCGGTAAAATTCATACCAATGCACATGAAGCTACTATTAATGTTAATGCTATCCGGAAAGCTAATGTTGAATGGAGTGTAGGAGCAAACTTTTCCAAGATCGATAATTATGTAGATGAATTAGCGCCTGGCGTTGAAAGCATTTTCCTGGGTGGTTTTACTACGCCACAGGTTAGAGCAGGGATCGGCGATAAATTCCCTGTTATATACGGTACATCATATGCAAGAGATGAAAAAACTGGAAAAGTAATTGTAGGTGACAATGGAATTCCTTTGGCCGGGGCTCCGGCTGTTATTGGCCGCGCTGCGCCTGACTTTATTTTAGGTGCTAACACAAGAGTTAGATTTAAGATGCTTACATTGACTGCAGTTATGGACTGGAAGCAAGGTGGTGAAATGTACAGTGGTACTACGGGATTATTCGGCAACTATGGCGTAAGCAAAGAAAGTGAAGAAGCAAGATTGAAAGATGCAGTACAGTTTCCTGATGCCGTTAAAGAAGATGGTACGCCTAACGATATTGTTGTTTCAGGGTACGCTAATATTCAAAAGTATTTCCAGGATATCAATACCATTGATGAAAGCAGCATTGTAAAAAGCTCTTTTATCAAAATGAGAGAACTATCACTTCGCGTTCAGGCTATTAAAAAAGCAAATTTTGGATTGGGTGTGAACTTCTTTGCAAGAAACCTGCTGTTGTGGACTAATTCTCCATACCTGGATCCTGAATCCAGCCAGGGTAATACAAATATGGCCGGTGCATTTGAAAGATTTACTTTACCTCAAACCAAAAGTTTTGGCGTAGGTATTAATCTTCAGTTTTAATATAGTTAAATCAAAAAAATAGAATGATGAAACCATTAAAAATATTTAGCCTTGCTGTAGCAGCATCAGCTATGTTTATTTCGTCTTGTTCTAAAAAAGAACTGGATAAAGTAAACTTTAATCCCAATAATCCTTCTGATGTTTCGGCAAAATTTATCTTAACCGATATGATGACATCCACCGCCTTCTCAGTAGTTGGCGGTGATATTTCCCTGTACTCTTCTGTTTATCTTGAACATGAAGCCGGAGTGTGGGGCCAAACATTTAATGCTGAAACCCGCGTAGGCGAGCCTACACAGGCAACCACTTATAATAATAGCTGGAATGCTATATATGCGAATATTAAATCATTAAAAATTATCATTGCTAAAACTTCTGCCGGTGGCCCCGAAGAAGGCAATGATGTAACCTGCGGGATTGCGAAAGTATTGCTGGCCTATAATCTTGGGGTGTTAACTGATTTTTTTGGCGATACTCCTTTTAGTGAATCAGGGGTTGTTGATGCAAATGGATCACCTGTTATTTTACAGCCAAAAATTGATAAGCAGTCAGAGCTTTATCCGCAGATACAATCTCTGCTTGATGATGCAATTACTTTGCTGGATGGAACAGATGGAGCTGGTACAGGTTCGGTTGGCGGACAGGATTTAATTTATAAGGGCAATAAAGCGTTATGGAAAAAAGCTGCTTATGGTTTAAAAGCCCGTTATTTAATGCATACCTTAAAAATATCTTCAGACGCGGATGGTGATTTAACCAAGGTTGTAAATAACATAGATAAGTCATTTAAAAGCCCGGGCGAGGAATTAATATTTGATATTTATGATGGAGAAGCCAACGTAAACCCATTATTCGGATATTCAAATGCAAGAGACGGGTTGGGCGTGAGCCAAAGCCTTGCTCAAAAATTTAAAGGCTTAAACGATCCCAGAGGCGAACAGGTGTTCATGGACTACAATTTTGAAGCAATAAGTTTAGATGATGCAATAGAAAATGGAGCCCCTAACGGTGCTCCGGTACAGCAACAATATGTATATCCTATTTCTGTTGCTGAATACGCCACTACAGCTCCTACATTATTATTAAGCTATCATGAGTTGATGTTCTTAAAGGCAGAAGCATTAGCGAGAATGAACCAGGATGAAGATGCAAAAGCTGCACTTAAGGAGGGTATTATTGCTGCGTTTGCAAACCTGTCTCGTTCTTTAAATTCAACAAATGATTCTTATGGGTTAGGACTAAGTATTGATCTGTCAGAGGAAGTGGCAACAGATTATTTTGATAACGAAGTAACACCTCGTTTTGAAACTGATGCTTTAAAAGAAATCATGCTTCAAAAATATCTTGCATTTTATGGCGCTTCCGGCGAATCAACAGAGGCATTTAATGATTACCGCAGGCTGAAGGCAATGGGTGAGTCTGGTTTTATTGGCTTGGAAAATCCATTGAATGCAAGTAATAAATTTCCTTTAAGATTTACATACGGCAACTCAGATGTTTCCGCTAATCCTTCTGTTAAAACTGCATACGGAGATGGTAATTATGTGTACACGGAAAACGTTTGGTGGGCAGGAGGAACAAGGTGATAAATAATCGAAGCATTCAATTCATTAATAAAGAGACCGCATTCGCGGTCTTTTTTAATCGGGTTACACCACCACCAACTCATAAAACTTCTCCGGCTGTAAATACTTATTTGCCAGCTCCTGCACTTCTGCCACGGTTATACTTTTTATTTCGTTAATGGATTTGTAGAAATAATCATCACCAAGCTCATTCAGTATAATGGTTTTCCAGCGGCTGATAATATGAAATGGCCCATCAAGATCGCCGAGTATAGTGCCTATAAGATAATTTTTTACAAGCAACAGTTCTTCTTCCAACGCAGCCTCGTTGCGTAATATTTCCATTTCCTTGTATACTTCGGCAACGGTTGCTTCACACACATCTCTGCCTGCTTCGGTACTTATCATCCATGCACAATCCTGTATATTGTTTTGCATATAGCTGTGTATACCGTATGTATAGCCTTTATCTTCCCGTATATTACTCATTAGTCTCGACCCGAAATAGCCGCCAAATAAAGTATTTACCACCTGTGCTTTTGTAAAATCAGGATGATGCCGGTTTGGGAAATGACTGGCAATGCGAATAGCTCCCTGCAATCCGTTTTCATCATTCGTTATCCGGTATTTTTTTTCAGTGGCAGCTTTTACAGGATGTGCTATAACCGGCAAAGGTTTTTTATTTACGGTTAATGTGCCAAACGAATTGTTTAATTGCTTTTCAATATCAGCAGGTAATTTGCCCGCAACAAAAATGATGCACCTGCCATTTACATAATAGTCTTTATAAAATGATTGCAATTGTTCTTTTTGCAAAGCATTATACGCAGCAATGGAGTTGTATTTTCCATAAGGATGATCAATGCCGTACAGGTATTCATCAATTAAACGGTTGGCTATAAAATCGGGTTTCTTCAAATTAATTTCCAGTTTTTGCTTCATATTCTGCCGGAATATACCCAACTCTTTTTCCGGGAAATCAGCCTCTGTTATCAACTCTTTTATAACCGGTAATAATTCTTTTAAATGTTTTGTAAGGCTATGCAGGCTAATGATAGCGGTTTCACTATAACAATGCCTGTTAAGATAAGCGCCATAATATTCAAAATGCTCGTTTATTTCAAAAGCTGTTTTGGTGCCGGTTCCGTTTTTTAATAAGTGGTTGGTAGCAGCGGCAACAAGGTTTTGTTCCTCATACCAGTTGCCTGCAAAAAATACCAGCTCCACCTGTATCACATCTTCTTCACCTGCATTAATAGTATATACTTCAATACCGTTATCCAAAGCAAATTTTGTATAAGGCTTAAGCTCAAGGTTAAAATCTATAGCATCTTTAATTCCCGGCGCTGCTGTTCTGTTTATCATATATCGATTGATTCATTTTATGCTGTCAGCTATGAGCTATCAGTGGTTACAAGTTTCAAGTTTCAGGTTATGGGTTTCAAGTTTCCCCGAAATCACTTCATTCATCGGGGTCTTCGACAGGTTGCTGGTTTCACGTCTCACTATTCACCATTGCCCATTCACTACTGCCCATTGACTATTGCCTATTCAATGTCGTTTCCTTAGTGAAAATCTTCTACAGGTGTTTATAATTAGAGGATGGCGGCTTTTTCTTTATTTTCTTTCTGGGGTTCGTTCTTCCGGGACGAATAATCTCCGTTGTTTT
>JADLCD010000034.1 GCA_020847395.1 Chitinophagaceae bacterium | reverse complement strand
TTTTGGTTGAATGGAAAATTTTGATTATTAGTTTCCAGGTTGTAAATTTTATTTCATAAGGTGTGGAAAAAGAATACAAGGTGTCATTAAAAATTTGTACGTCAAAAACCATCAAAACACTCTTTTGGCCTCTAAAAAAGAGGATGTATCAAAAATAAAAAAGGAGGCTGACTCATACTTTTGAGTCAGCCTCTCTACATTATATTATTAAGGGCATTAGTTATCATTCCGGACCACCAGCCCACCAAAGCTTGGTGGTATAATCATTAGCACTTGCATCTGTAGCAAAATTGGGGTTACCTGCTACTTCTTCATTAGGATATTTTAACCGTTGGGGTATTGTTCCATTGGTAACATTTCCGGGGTAATTAACCGGGGTAAGTACAGGTAAACCGGTTCTGCGCCAATTTGACCAGGCTTCCCACCAGTTAAAGAAATGATTTATCCAATATGGCTCCGCGATCATTTCCAGTCCATTTGCAGCAACATAAGGAAATGTAGTGAGATAAGTATTTGCAGCATCATCTGTCACTTTTAATGATGCATCATATATAGTGTACATCTGCATGCTCGCTTTTACCCCTGCTTTATAATGTGCCTCGGCATCAGCAGCAACCAAACCACCAATACCCCTTTGCGCTGCTTCAGCCAAAAGCAATTCTACCTCTCCATAATTCATTAACATGTATGGTTCATCTCTATCCAACATTTTAATGTTTATTTTAGAATAGGTTGAATCAACATTTATTTTTTTGCCTTCAATAACATAAAGCATATTGATATCTTTCCCGTTAGGCATACCCTTTTGATCTAACGGAGCTCCAAAATAAACAGTAAAGCCATCTTTTTCACTCACCCAACTACCTATACCCCCACTAATAATCATTAGCCTGGGATCATCATCTGCTGTAGACCCCGTGTTTGGCCCCTTTAATTTATCAATCAAAGTTTTACTGAGCGTAGTTGCTTCACCACCATCACCAGGCATGTAGGCGCGGGAAATACCATTTTGATTTGTCCATAAACTGGGGGTTAATGCCATAGGAACAATCACGTTATCATCATTGCTCTGAAAAACCCCACCTGCCACTGCTTTCTGTACATAGGTGTTGGCAGTTGCGGCATCAACGTTAGATACTCGCATAGCCAACCGGAGCATTAAAGAATAACCCCATTTTTTCCATTTATCAATTTTGCCTTTATAGTATATATCAGCGGCAGCAAAGCCATCTGTAGCATCTTCTGCGCCAAAGGCGGCTGTGGCTTCATCCAACTCTTTCAGTAAATCTGCATAAATCGCTTTTTGTTTATCGTAGTGGGGAAAATATAATTTGTCGGCCGCCTTCAATGCTTCAGAATAAGGGATGCTTCCATAATAATCCGTTAGCCTGTGAAAGAGGAATGCTTTGAGTATTCTTGCAGCCTGTTTCATATTGGCATTTTTTCCTTCGGCAAATCCGCCGGTGCCGGTTTGCCTTAGAATTTCTCCAAGATTCTTTAACTGGTCACTGTAAATAATTTGGAATGGGGCGCTTGACATTTCAGCATCATCAAGATATTTATCACCATTATTAGGAATACCGCCAATACTGCCCATTTGCTGAATAGTTGTGGATGCCATTCCTAAATTGGTTCTCCAGTCTATATAACGGTTATCACCGCCAGAGCCACCCGATGCTGCCCCTAATTGAGCTGAAGTAAACAAAAAATTAAGATCAATAGTACTCTGCGCCTGTGTATTAATATTCAGATCCTGAAATGACTTTTTGTTACAGGCTGTAAGCATACTTATACCCACAGCAGTAATCAAAATCAGTTTGCATTTATAATTCATAATATTTTTCTTTTATTATTTAAAATGTTGCTCTTAAATTAATGCCAAACGTACGGGTTGCAGGCATACCGAAATAATCAAGTCCCTGCGAATTACCACTGGTATAACTTGATTCCGGATCAATATTATCAGTTTTCTTATATAAAATGGCAAGATTTCGAGCAACCAGTGAAACCATTATGCTACGTATAGGAGTTTTAGAAAGAATACCTGCAGGTAAAACATAACCAACTGTTATCTGACGTAGCTTTATAAAAGAAGCGTCATATAGAAACTTTTCCGCCGCTTTATCGCCTAATTTACCCCAGTAGTTTTGCGCTTCGCCAGGAGTGAGCGTTTTGGTAAAAGGTGTATACCCGCCACTTCCGTCAGAAATAACGCCAGTAACCGTGAGCGGTGCCTCACCTTCACGTCCTAATAAAGTCTGCTTGGTATATCCGGCCTGGGTCATTCTTACATTGGTTCCTGAATATATATCCCCTCCTGATTTAAAATCAATCAGGAAGCTTACATTAAATCCTTTAAATGTAAATGAGTTATTTAATCCTCCTGTAAAATCAGGAACACCATTACCTAAAATCTGATACGAGCCGTCAGTAACAGGTGCCCCGTCTTTATCAAAAACAGGTAACCCGGATTTTGGATCATGCAATTGAACCTGCCCGGTAATCATCCCATAGGGTTGGCCAACTATGTGCTTTATAAATACAGTTCTTGTGCGAGGTTCTTCACCAAGTATTTCTTTCTGATCGTCAATAAGAGAAATAATCTTGCTTTTGTTCTTCGCGAAATTGAGCGATACATCCCAACTTAAATTTTTACGCCGCACTGGTGTTCCTGTAAGCAATAATTCCACCCCTTTATTAGTAAGTTTACCCAGATTTACCGTAGTAGTAGTAAAACCTGAGCCTCTGGAAATAGTAGCATTCAAAATGTCTTTGGTTGTTGTTTGATCATAATAAGTGAAATCTAACCCCAACCTGTTATTAAAGAATCTTGCTTCAATACCTCCTTCATATTCTGACGATAAAAATGGAACAAGTTCAGTATTGGGATAATTGTTACCCGAGGTAAATCCGCCAATAGGAGCACCTACATGCGTTAACGGTGCAGCATATGTGATCAGTGTTTGATACGCTCCTACCGAATTTACATTACCAACCTGCGCCCAACCTGCTCTTAATTTTCCATAACTCAACCAGCTTGGCAGAGATTTGAAAGCATCTGTAAACACAAAACTAGCGCCAATAGAAGGATACAAAATACTATTGTTTACAGGGTTCAATACAGAAAACCAATCTTTTCTCGCTGTTCCGGTTAGAAACAGATAGTTATTATATGACAATTCCACCGAACCAAACAAAGAATTTATACCTGATTTCGCATATCCATATCCGTAAGTTTTATCTTTTGCATTGGTGATAGCTGCAAAAAATGGGGTATTAAACCCTGAACCATTAGCATCAATTCTTTCATATTGACTACGCATGCGGTTTCCACCAAAAAAAGCATTCACTCCTATCTTGCCAAAAGTTTTATCAAAACCTATCGTATATTGATAATTGATTTCTCGTTGACGCACCTCGTATTCTGTCATACTCCCACCACGGCTATAGCCGGTTCCCTGCGGTGTTAACCCGGTACCTTTTTTAGTAAACCAATCCATACCTGCCTGCCCGGAAACATACAGGAAGTCAGTAATATCATATCTAAGATTACCTGTTGTAATTACCCTGTCACGCGTATCAGAATTTATATACTGGTAAGCCGCCCAATATGGATTTTGCTGCCATAAATTTTTAGACACCTGGAATTCTTCACCCGGAGATTTTTTATCCCCTATTTTTATTCCTTTTTCCTGTTGCGCTTCTAATGAAGGAACAGCGCCTGGTTTATTGGGATCCCCGATCATATTGCGCACGTCTACATCGCCGGGAATATAATACATCGCGTTAATAAGGTTGCCCGGCGCATCAGATACATTAGGACGATTCTTCGTTTGTTCATTAGAATACAACACTTTTGAACTGAAGGTTAATTTCTTACTAAGTTTAGAGTTTGCAGCCAACGATAGGTTTATCCTGTCAAAACCTGAATTGGGTATAACACCATCACTTTTTAAATGTGCTGCTGAAAATCTGTAGCTTTGTGTTTCGCTTCCGCCTGATAGCGCAATACTATTTGTGATAGAATGACCTGTATTGTAAAACCGTTTCCAATTATCCCCAGCGTAAGAATAGGGCCTGCTTATACTGTCAAATTGAACAACTGGTGTACCATCAAATTTTGGACCCCAAGCCTGCAACCCCCATTGATTATCCCAGTGTTCAGCAAACGTCTCAGGCTTTTTTGCAACTGATGTTGTAAGATTGTCTCCTACATAGCCGCCATTACCATGCGTTTGCTGAAAATCAGTAAGATTTTGGACGGTTTCAAAAACATAATTGGAATTAAACTCAATACCAAGCCCTTTATGACCGGAACCTTTTTTGGTAGTAATTAAAATTACGCCATTGGCAGCTCTTGATCCATACAAAGCTGCTGCTCCTGCACCTTTTAGTACCGTCATGGAAGCAATATCATCAGGGTTTATACTGCTCATACCGTCCCCTTGGTCTGCACCACCCCAAAGACCAGCTTGTCCAAAATTGGTATTATCCATTGGCACCCCATCAACAACATATAAAGGCTGATTCAGATTAGCACCCAGTGATTTTGCGCCACGAATAATTACACGGGTAGAAGCGCCGGGGCCTGTAGCAATTTTAGAAACATTTACCCCGGCAACTCTTCCGGCTAAGCCGTTAACCGTACTATTTTCACGGGCCTGGGTAAAGTTTTCTCCGCCCACCTGGGTGGCAGAAAACTGTAATGATTTTTTATTTCTTTCAATACCAAGGGCTGTTACAACTACTTCACTCAGTTCGGCAGATGAAAGCACCAGAGAAACAGCAATTACATTTCGCCCGGCTATGGAAACTTCCTGGGTTTCATAACCCACCGAACTTACCGTAAGCTTTTCTATTTTACTTGCAACAGCAATAGAAAATTTACCATCAAAATCTGTTTGAGTTGCAGCCCCACCTTTAGCAGAAACTGTTGCGCCAACAACCGGTTGACCGCTGGCATCTGTTATTTTTCCTGTAATTGTTTTTTGCTGGGCTAGAAGAATATTTGTTACAAAAAGACATATTGCAGTTAGTAAAAACCGCATTCGCGTTAGTTTTGCAAACATAGAAGTGTAAAGTTTTAGTCTTTGAAGATAATAATATTTTGTTAAAAAAATTTATTTTAACAAATAGATAATAAGATTTTTTTAACAGCATCCCGAAAATTCCGAAGCGTAATTTTTGATGATAATTGAAGACAATACGCTGTAGTTAACCTGTTTTGTATTGGATATTGTTTTAAATTTGCAATTCTGAAATTTAATAACCCTTAAAGAACGGCAAAATTGATTAACAGGTTTGTAATTATTCTGGCTTTGTTTATTGGTTTCAATCTTCAGGTATATGCACAGATTCCCGATTCCCTAAAAACAAAATCTGATACCATAAAGATTATCAATCATGGGAAAGCGGATTCTTCTTTCAATACCATTCAGCAGGTTGATTCTGTTTTAAGGATCAGAAATCTCAATCCTTATATTACCCTAAGCACCGACTCCTTACTCAACTATGAACTCCTGATCAATAAAGACGTATCAAAATATTATTGGTTCCTGAAAAATTCCCCTCCGGGAGTGCAGATCAATAAAAATACCGGCGTACTTCATTTAAAAGCGGAGAAAGCGCTCTTTTTAAATGGAAGACTTAAATACGACCAGGAATATAAAATTAATCTCGGTGTTCAAAACCTTGACAATCCGGCAGACAGAATTGATACCTCAATTACTGTTATGTTCTACAATACGGAGATTATACCTTCAAAAATAAAACCGGCTGTTAACAGTATTTTATATGTAGATGAAGGTGATAGCATAAGCTTTAAAGTTCAATGCGAGGATGGAAATTTTCCGATTGATAAAATTATAATGACCAGTAATTATCCCATTAAGCCTTTAACACCTATAACAAAATGTGGCGATGATTTTAAATGGTCTCCTCCTTTCGGCTTTGTTAAGTCAGGCGATAAAGACAAGCAACGGGTGGTAATAGTAAACTTTATTGGTTCCAATAAATTTAATGCGAGAGATACAGCAGTAGTACAAATATTTGTAAAAGAAAACATCAATTACCCGCAAAAAGTATTGGAGTATGAAGAAGTAAAAAAGAATATCAGAAGCTACTCCAACCAGTTGAAAGCAACCTTTATGACACTGGATAAAAAAGTGCGTTCAACCAAAGGAACAAGAAACTCTTTCGACCTTACCTCTGCAGCATCATCTTTAGGCGGCACTGTTTTTTCATCCTTACCAACAGACGGGCAAAAAACTGCAGGTAAAATTTTACCAAGCGTGGGCGTAGCAATGGTACCAGTTAAAGAATCTGTAGCGCCAAATAAAACCGCCGAACAAAATTCGGCAACACTGGTTCGCAACAGCATTAAAAGATTAGAATACCTGCTTCAGAATAATGCGCTTGTTGGTGATAAAGACCCGGAAATTTTAACCAAAACGCAGAAACTTAGAGATGAATTGAAAGCCATGCAGGTTGCACTGATAGAAGTGCCACTTGTTGAAGTGGGTGATTCGCCCGAAGAACTTGACAAATACTTCAACAACAAAAAAGTGAACAAGAAGTACAGGATGAAGAAATCATAAAAATTATTCAATAAAAGAGGGGTATCGAAAATTTGATACCCC
The DNA here is from genome assembly GCA_020847395.1 of Chitinophagaceae bacterium. Lineage (GTDB taxonomy): Bacteria > Bacteroidota > Bacteroidia > Chitinophagales > Chitinophagaceae > Agriterribacter. The sequence goes on along the minus strand of JADLCD010000034.1, from coordinate 27,280 downwards.
TTTTTTATTAATTCATCTTTATTTCCAGCAACTTTGGCCAACGCTTACCGGTAACAAACATTCTGCTACCTGCAGAGTCCCAGGCAATTCCATTCAATACCGCGCCTTCCTCTACTGCTTCTTTTTCATAATTAATATTGGCAAGTTTTTTAAGCGCATTGCTAAAATCAAGCACACCTTTCACAAACCCTGATGATGGGTCTATTTTCAGGATATAATCTGTTTCCCATTGATTGGCATAAATAAAGCCATCAATATATTCCAGTTCATTAAGGTTATTAACCGGACCAAGATTATTGGAAACAGAAATAACTTTCATCAACTTAAAATCTGAAGGACGCACATAATATAATTTGTCGGTACCATCGCTGATAATCAGGTTTGTATTATCGTGTGTTATTCCCCAACCTTCGTTTGGCCATTTAAATTGCTTAACAAGCTTCATATCTTTTAAAGAATATACCAACACTACATGATCCTGCCAGGTAAGCTGGTAAACAGTATCATTTAAAATGGTAATGCCTTCTCCAAACCATTCAGGGTTTATATCAACCTTTTTTTCAACCTTGCCTGTTTTAAGGTCAACAAGCCGCAGTGCAGATGCCTTTTTTTGCCCGGTTCCTTCATACAAATTATTGTTGTAGTATATTAATCCCTGCGTGAACGCTGCCGTATCATGCGGGTAAATATTTACTACAGTATAGGAAACCGCAGCGGGGGCCGGGATATTATTAGATGTTTCAGAGATTTGAATTTCCGGCTTTTTATCAGCATTATTATTGCATGCACTTACCAGTATAACCATGAAAAAAATACCCGTTAAATTTCTTATCATATCTTAATTGATTGCTGCAAAAATAGGCTTTGGCGCTGAACTGAAATATTTTACACATACATTTTAACGGGTAATTATGCCGCTATTGTATCCCTGTGGAAAATCATGCTTAACAGCGCCATCTTTTTGAATTATTTTTGTTCTCCTCTCCTAATCCGCAAAAATAATCCAGTTATCTTTTTAAAGCTATGTGGAAATAGCTTCGGCTATTATCTTCTTTAAATGTAGTATCAGGTGAAAAGCTGATGTAAAATCAGCCGATGAAATCTGTTATCGTTATAGTATTCACACTTCTTAGTTTTGTATCGTATGTACATGCGCAAAAAAGTTGCGGAACTGCCGGTTACTGGCAGGAGCAGCTATCTGCAAACCCGCTTTTGGGTGAACGATATCAGCACATCAGTAATGCTGCAAATAATATAGCAAAGAAAGAATCAGGCGCTTTGGTGTCTGACTTAACAATACTTATTCCTGTTGTTGTGCACGTAGTGTACAATTCCGAAAGCCAGCGAATCAGTAAAGCGCAAATACAAACACAGATTGATGCATTGAACAATGATTTTGGAAAGTTAAATGCAGATACGATAAATATTCCTAAACCTTTTGCACCATTAGCGGTTGATTGCAAGATACAATTTGCATTAGCCAAAGTTGACCCTGATGGATATGCTACTACCGGTATAGTGTATACGAAAACTAATGAAACAGGTTGGAAGCAGGATGATAAAATGAAATTTTCTTCTTCAGGTGGAGATGATGCATGGAACAGTCGCTATTACCTTAATATATGGGTTTGTAATCTTTCAAAAAGCCTTTTAGGCTATTCCACGTTTCCCGGTAGTGATGTGTTGAAAGATGGTGTGGTTATCCGAACAGATGTATTCGGCACTATCGGCAATGAAAGCACTGCTTACAGCAGGGGAAGAACAACCACGCATGAAGTGGGGCACTGGCTTAATTTAAAACATTTATGGGGCGACACAGATTGCGGAGATGATGGCGTGGATGATACACCGCCACAAAAAACATATAATACCGGCTGCTCATCTTTTCCTAAAATAACAGCAGGCTCCTGCAACAATAGCGGCACAGGCGATATGTTTATGAACTATATGGATTTTTCGGATGATGCCTGTATACTTATGTTTACTTATGGGCAAAAACAACGCATGAGAACTTTGTTTGATTCAGGTGGTGCCAGAGCTGATATATTGCAATCATATGCATTAAAAGAAGCATGGAAAACAAAACCTGTGGCTGAGGACACTTTGGCTTCAACAACCAGTATAATTATTTATCCCAATCCATCCGTAAACGAAATTTATTTTCGTGATAGCGATGGAAAAAAAATTATTCCTGATGAATACCGGGTTTATGATGTTAAAGGGAAATTATTAATCTACGGAGCCAAACATGCTTTCGTCAATATAGCCAGGTTAACTCCCGGCATTTATTTCTCACGTATACAATATGCAGGCGAACAAAGAGTTATAAAGTTTGTGAAAAACTAACTGCTTTCACATATTAATATTTTCTTAGCAACATTGCATTGGCATAGTGCCTACATTTGTTTGCACACAAAATCAATCTTATGAAGCAAATTCTTTTTTGTCTCACTATTGTGTTGTTTTTATTTTCCTCTTCTGAAGCACAAATTTTAAAAAAAGTTTTGGGTGATAAAAAAGACAGCACCGGAAAATCATCAGGTGTTTTAAATAATATATTGGGTAGTGGCTCTGGCAGTTTGAGTACAGATGAAATAGCTGCCGGTTTAAAGGAAGCCCTGTCTGTTGGCGCTGAAAAAGCCGGAAACAATTTATCTGCATTAAATGGTTATTTTGGAAATGCAGCTATTAAAATATTGATGCCGGAAGAAGCTAAAAAAGCGGAACAAAAATTACGGGCTATTGGTTTAGGCAAGCAGGTTGATGAAGCTATCTTATCTATGAACCGCGCTGCAGAAGATGCTGCTAAATCTGCTGCACCAATATTTGTAAATGCCATTAAACAAATGAGTATAAAAGATGCAGCAAATATTTTAAAAGGCGGCGATTTTGCAGCTACCAATTATTTAAAAGATAAAACCACAATATCACTCACAGAAGCTTTTCGCCCGGTAATAGAAAAATCACTTGAAAAAGTGGATGCAACAAAGTACTGGAACACCGTGTTTACGGCATATAATAAAGTTTCGCTCAACAAAATAAATCCTGACCTTGTAGCCTATGTTACGGAAAAAGCACTCAGTGGCATATTTTACCAGGTTGCACAGGAAGAACAACAAATACGGAAAGACCCACTGGCTAGAACATCTGACCTGCTGAAAAAAGTATTTGGCAATTAATAAAAACTATTTTTAGTAAGATCCAGGTAGCCCGGCTTATGCTTTAGCCTTATCCAGCAATTCTAACACAGGCTTGCCTTTTGCATCCGGCGTTGTATAAAAAGGCCGCTTCTCTATTTCGTATTGTTTATCTTCCGGTATACCAAGTGCATGATATACCGTTTGATGTATCTGGTCAATCTTAACAGGATTTTCTATCGACTTACAAGGACGCTCATCCGCAGTTTTGCCATACACAAAACCTTTTTTAATACCGCCGCCAAACATCAGTATAGAACAACCATCTGTAAAGTGCCTGTGCATACCATAAAATTTCAAATCGTTTAATATATCAGGTTGGTTTACCTGCTCCTGCACTTTTGCATCAGGCCGGCCTTCAACCATCATGTCACGACTGAATTCGCTCGCAAGAATAATCATTGTTCTGTCGAGATGCCCGCTTTGATGGAGATCTTTAACCAGTTGAGCAACAGGTGCATCAATCATTTTTTTCATTCCTACCATTCTTGTATGCCCGTTTTCATGCGTATCAAAACCCATAAATGGTTCATATTCTGTAGTAACGCTGATAAATCTTGCGCCCTGCTGTGTAAGGCGTTTTGCCAATAAGCATCCTAAACCAAACCTGCCGGTATTGTATATATCATAAGAAGCTTTAGGTTCAAGACTTAAATCAAATGCTTTTGCTTCAGGAGAATTTAAAAGCATATATGCCTGCTCCATTGAACGCTTCAATGATTCTTTCTGATAATCACTTCCTAATTCACTTAAAGGGCTTTTATTAATGAGATCAGTATAGAGCTGGTTGCGTTTTTCAAACCGTTTTGCATCCATGCCAACAGGAGGGCGCACACTTTCCAGTCCCTCACTTGGATCAGGAATCATAAACGGTGCATATTCGCTGCCTAAAAACCCTGCGGTATGAAAAGCTTTTAGCTCTTCTGCTTCGCCTACGGTAAAGCGTTGTCCTATATCTACAAATGCAGGTATAACAGGATTTTTTGGGCCTAATTCTTTTGCAACCCATGCGCCAATATGTGGTGCAGCAACTGTTTGCGGCGGTTCATAACAGGTATGCCAGTGATATTGATGGCGCGAATGAAGAATGTGACCCATATCTGCCGCAACATAAGAACGGATTAATGTTCCTTTGTCCATTACACTACCAATTGACTGTAATCCTTCTGAAAAATTAATACCATCCAGCGCGGTGGGTACAGATTTGAATGTGCTCAATACACGATTGCCTTCCATGCCTGTTTCAAAAGGCGTATATCTTTTAGGATCGAATGTTTCAGTATGTGCCATACCGCCCGCCATCCATAATAAAATAACGGTATCAGCAGAGGTGTTGCCTGCAATTTTATTTTTACTGTTGCAGCCGCTTAATATGGCGGGTACAGGAGCAGCCGCTGCCATTGCCGCTAAAGTTGCAGCACCTGTTTGCCTTATAAAGTCTCTTCTGTTCCAATTGTGTTTCATGTCAGTAATTATTTTGAATGAAAGACCATGGTATTTATCAAAGTTACAAAAGCGGATAATGAAACGTGAGAGGTTTATAGTTTATGGTTTGGAGTTTATGGTTTGGAAACCTCAAACTACAAACTTCTAACAATGCGACCTGCAACCCGTTTCTCCTTTCACTTCTTAGTATATCAACTGAAATTCCGGGTGCAAAGCCACTGCCCACATAAAATCCTGTATTGCCGCTTCTGTTGGTGCATTGCCTAAAGCTTTTTCTGCCACATCTTCTTCCGCTTTACCAGGTAACCTGCCTATAGCATTCCGGTATACTTCCTTTACTAATGTTTTTGTATCCGGATATTTATTTTTCCATTTTGCTGCGCCGTATTTCATGGCGTCATTAAATTTTGATCCATTCGTTAATTCCAATGCCTGCAATAAACTTGCCTGCGAGGTACGGCTGGTAGAAACAGTTTCCCTGTTTGGTCTGCCAAGTGCCGTTAAAAAAGGATCATTCTTTACAAGAGATGCTCTTGCAAAAGGAATACTTTTATTAAAATCTTCAGGTAATAATTTGAATACGGCCATGCTATCGGCATACACAGGTTGAATGGCTACACTCACGGCATCTGCAAATTCTTCAGCAGTTAATCTTCTGCGCAGCATTCCATTAAATACAAAATTGGGCGACATGATCTGTTCCGGTTCTTTCACGCCAACAGAAGGAAGCTGATATGTTTTTGAAGTAAGTATTTTATAAATGAGCTTTTTGATATCATAGCCGCTTTCTACAAAATCATATGCCAGCCAGTCAAGTAAATCCTGGCTCCAGGGCGCATTGTCCATAGCATCCATCGGCTCAATAATGCCACGACCCATTACCTGTGCCCAAACCCTGTTTACCAGGGTACGATATAGCCTGCCATCTTTAGGTTGCACAAGTAAATCTGCCAGTTGTTTAAGACGTTCCTGCGTAACGGTGCTGGTATCAATTTCACCTAATTCTTTATATAATATGCGGCGTGACGCCATTATACCGGTTGGCTTATCACACCGGTTAATTTCGAGTATGCTGTCGCAAAACAAATTGGCAAATGCGTAAGAATCTTCCAGTTTCCAGTCGCTGATAAAACTATCGTGGCAGGATGCACATTTCAGGTTTAAGCCTAAAAATACCTGTGCCACATTTTGCGCTGCCTGCATTTCCGTGCTCTGGCTTGAGTTAATGGTACCTCTCCATTTAATACCTTTTACAAAACCCTGTGATTCTTTAGTAGGACTTACCAGTTGCCTTACAAATTCATTGTAAGGTTTATTTTCTTTGAGAGAATTATATAACCATTTGGTGATATCCCATCTGCCACCGGTAATATAACCGGTGCCGGTATAGTCGTTGCGCAGCGCATCATTCCAGAAAGTAAGCCAATGTTGTGCATAATCATCATTACGGCTTAGTAACCGGCTGACTAATACAGAACGTTTATCCGGCCTTGCATCTTTAAGAAAAACATCTATTGAATCAGGGGGTGGTAGAAGCCCGGTAACGTCAATGTATACACGCCTTATATAGGTACGGTCATCAACAGGCGTTGCCCATTTTATTTTATTTTTTTGAAAATAGTCGTTTACAAAAAGATCCACAGGATTGTTAAGATCGCCTGTGGCTGCCGGAATGTTTGGAAGGCGTGGAGCTAACTCAGCTACCCTGTATAAACTTTTTAACTGACCGCTTGGCCATGGAGCGCCTTGTTTAATCCAATATTCAATAACAGCAATTTCTTCTTTTGTTAAGCCCTTGCCTTTGGTAGGCATTGATTTTTTATCGCTGCGCGGAAGTTTAATGCGGCGCAGTAGTTCACTCTTGTGAACATCACCCGGCACAATTACTTTTCCATGTTCGCCGCCTTTAAAAATGGCATCTTTTGAATCAAGCCTTAATTCGCCCTTTACTTTTGCAGAACCATGACAGTTATAACAATTATGCGCAAAAATGGTTCTTACCTGGAGATTTAATTCCTGTACCTGTGTTTCATTTAACGGGCCGGTTTGTGCTGCAAGTACAAAATTGCTTGCTGCATTTTGCTCACCTGCAGGCGCATTATTACCAGGCAATACACTTGTAAGATAATCTTCACCGTGAGTAAGCGAAGCGCCATAGTGACCTGCGATGGTTACACCAAGTACGGTGATGGTGAGAAGTGTTTTTTGTATGGTTCTGTTTGATAATTTATAAGCAGCCGCGCTAAGCAAACCGAAAATCATGGTGGCGATGCCTGCCCATTTATGGAGCGAGAAAACATCACTTCCATATTCTTCAGTGCCTGCCAGTAACAAACCAAGTATTACGGACAGCACAGCAGAAGCAGCACCGGTATATACCAGTACTCTTATGGCAGCATTAAACTTATTAGACCTTCTGCCTAATAACTCCATCAACAATGCTATAAATAATAAGCTGATCGGGAAGTGAACAATCATAGGGTGCAGGCGTCCTAAAAAAGCCCAAAGCCAAAAAACGGGTTCTTTAGCAGCTTCTTCTGTTGGCTCTGCTATACCCGGCACAACAAAAATTACACACACTGCAAATACCAGTGCAAAACTTTTTACAAAAAACTTCGCGGAATTGGTTGAATTGTATTGACTGGCAAACAAAATTTTCAAGGATTTCATTTGTGGAAAAGCAAGCTTAATTTACAAAGTGCACAATTTAAAAAGATTAATATAAAAAACCATCCTGTACTATGGGTATAGTTTTTTAATACCACCGGGGAATATTAAAGCATATGCAATATTAAAGTTTAACAAATCTTAATGTATACTTTTTCCCTTCAAAGCTTAAGCGGATAATATAATTTCCAGAAGTAAGATGCTGTATATTTATTGTTTCCGATACGCTTTTCATTGTTTTTTTATAAATGCCCAATAATTTCATATCGATGCTGAAGATTTCAATTACCGGGTTTAATACAGGTTTGCCAAAATTAATGCTGACATGCCCGGTTGCAGGAACAGGATACAGGGAGGGTATTGCAGCATTATTATCAAAATTTATATATACAGTACTGCTGTAGCTTGACGCACCATCGTTGTCCACTTGTTTTAAGCGGTAATATATTTTTCCTGTTGTGCCTGCATTGTTATCTAAAAATTTGTAAGAAGATGTTACATTACTATTTCCCTTACTGTACACCCTTCCGATAGCGGTAAAGTTTACAGCATCATTACTTTTCTCTATTTCAAAATAATTATTATTAATTTCTGAGGCTGTTTGCCAATTCAAAAGGGCATTATTTTCATTAACAACCGAAACCTGAACATTTAGCCAGTTTACCTTCAGGGCAATATCGTTTATTACCCCTATTCCATACGCTGAAAAACCAGTTTTAAAACTTGCCGTTAATGCATAAGCACTGCCATAAGATGAAAGGCTAAGTAATTGAGCTGCCTCTATACCATTCTTTGGCGGATCCTGGGGAGATATTGAAGGTACAGACGCAGATGCTTTTATCATTTTTATATTTTGCCATTGTATGCCGGTTCCGGTTTCATAACCATTTTTTTCTGTTGAAGTATAATAAAGCGTAAGTTCATATGCGCCATTTGGATTGTTTTTTTCCGGTGTAATGAAATAAGTTTTTTGTGCAAGAAATTGCGACCGTATATTGTTTAAGAAAGGTTCTACCTTAGAACCACATCTATCAATGCTTATATTAGTACAGCCGTAATTCCAATTGCTCAGGTTTTTAATTTTACCTATAATTTTTCCGGGAGAAGATTTATCATAAAAAAATATTTCGGCATAAGGCCCGAGGTGGGCAGTTGCAGAAATGGCTATGGTATCTGCTACCGGATTGGTTGGTTTGGCATACTCAAACTGTACAACCGGCCTTACGCCCTTAGGATAGTAAGATATAGATGATAAATTCATTTGGCAGCCTTCACCGGTTGTAAATATAGTGTTACCATGCTCAATATATCCTGTATCAGCAAAGGCATGCATATCATCCACACCAAAGCCTGCATTTGTATAATTGTCAATACAAAGTTCTACAACAACATTATCTACTCCATCCCATGTAAAAGGGGTATTAAACCTGAAATAATTCCATCCCTGTAAAGTACTGTATGAACTTAAGGTGGCTACTGTTGCCATATTACTAACTGCATTAACAGCGCCATCTTTCACCAACTCATTGTATTGTGCATGGCCCATTTTAATATTAATAGCCTTAAATGACTTTGACGTTTGTTTGTGAATAAAGAAACTCAATCCGGTAATCTTTCCAGATTCTATTCCGGCACTTTTTAATTCGCCGGCACGGTATAATATCTGGGTATTTTGTGAAGCAACTTCTCCATTAAAAATTTTAGTGCCTTTAATATTTACGTCATATACCCCTACCTGCTCACGCACCGTTATTCCGGGCGCTAAAGGTTTTGTGTCTTTAGGCAATAATACGATCCGCATTGTTTTAACAGCTGTTCCTTTCAAAGCATCAGTGCTGTCATCTAATAAAAATCCAAGATTTAATGTACGTGAATTGTTATAATTCTCATCGTTAAAAACTCTAACATTTAAAGACAATGTATCATGCTTTCCCCCGGGAAATACAATAAGTTTTCCGTCCGGAAAGCTAAAATCTACATTTTCAACAGCATTTGTTCCGGTATCAATAAATAAACGCACTGTTGTTTTTTTTAAGGGATTACTGCTGATGGTAAATTTTATTGGGTAGTCTTTATACTTGCGGCAACCGGCCATGTATTGCGAAATTCTTTCAAGCGCAGCATAAGCTTTTTCAAAGTTAATTTTTGGCTTACATGCAGGAGATTGATATGTTGGCAATAACACTGCAGAGCTAAGAAGTGTTTTACGATCTTCCAGTAATAAACTTGCCAGCATACGCTCCCTTTGCCCTGGTGTAAAAAGTGTATTGCAGGCAGTATAATTCATGAAATTATTTTCTGTTCTAATACTATACAGCTTATTATGATTGCATGGATTAGCCCTGGTACGGCAGGTAAAATCTACGGTTCCGTCGCTGCTGATATTTCGGGATATAGGATCCGTATCATCAACCATATCTCCTTCTCCTACAGGACATTCATCCTTTACATTTGAGCCTTCAAAAGGGTGATATAAATTAAACGCATGCCCTATTTCATGTACCAACGTTGTAGAGCCAACTTTCATTTGAGAAGAAAGAATAACAACGCCATCAACAACGCTACTGGTTGGTAAATATGCATAGCCCGCAACATATGGCACTTCAAATCCATCCTGCCCATTAATCTTGTTTACAATATAAATGTTATAGTAAAGTGATTTATCCCAAATGATTGGGGCTTTTAAAGCAATATCAGCTATGATATCCTGGTAGTTTACTCCATTGGCAACATATTCGGCATTTGCTGACATATCCACCCTGTCAATGCCATTAGTTGGATTACAATCAGGGTCTCGCTTAGCTAATGCAAACCTGATCCCAATATCACCCGCAGCATCTTTGCCGGAGGGAGTAAGAAAACTGCTTTTGCCGCTGTAAACCTCGTTCAGGTAATCAATAGCTTCAATAATTTTAGCATCGGTAGGGTTATATTGTGTTCCGATGCTTTCGCCGGTATGCAGAATATGAACTACTATCGGAATAGTATAGATTTGCATTTCTCTTTTTCCCTGCTTCAATTGTTTTCTTCTTTGCAATATTATTTTCTGAAGTGCAGCCTCATTACTAATAATGGATTGCGCAATTGATGGAAAATCTTTTTTTAAAGATGTATTTAAATGATCAAAGCCACAGGTTTGAGTATAAGCATGAGAAAAAGCAAATACACAGACTAAGAAAAGTCCGCACCCTTTAAGCAGAATTGATAATCCTCGCATACTCATGCAAATGAAATGAGCTTGAAATTTTTTTGCTTGTACAATATGTACAGTAATAAATTAAAAGGCAAACACCTCAAGAGTCTTTCCCTGGGACATGGCAAGTGGATTAGAAAATGATAGAGGATTTGGGTTCATAGGTTTTACAAAGATAAGTTAAGGAATAACTGTGTAACCTAAAATTATTTTTATATATAAGAATAAAAATGATCAGCTAAAGGGAAATATGAGAAATGCAACAGGCACATATAAAAGACCTTTCCCACAATCGCCTTTTTTATCAAAATTTCTAAAGTAGGAAAGATAGTGAAAGTAAGGTAATTTCTGAAAAAAAGAGGTCCCGAGCGGATTCGAACCGCTGTAGGAGCTTTTGCAGAGCTCTGCCTAGCCACTCGGCCACAGGACCATTTTACAGGGTTGCGAAAATAGGATATTTTTACGAACAATAATAAATATCTTAACATGCATCACATTGCAGCATCTGAATTAATCCTCAATAGCCGTGGCGCCATTTATCATTTAGATCTATTACCTGAAGAATTGGCTTCTACTATTATTACCGTTGGAGATCCTGACAGGGTGCCGGCTGTAAGTAAATATTTTGATGCGATTGAACACCGCAGTCAGCATAGAGAATTCGTAACGCACACCGGGCGAATTGGCGATAAAAATATTTCTGTAATATCCACAGGTATAGGCACAGACAATATTGATATTGTAATGAATGAATTGGATGCCCTTGTAAATATAGATTTGACATCCAGAACGATAAAAAATGATTTTACTTCGTTGCGGGTAATCAGGATTGGTACTTCAGGGTCGTTACAGGCAGATATTCCTGTTGACAGTTTTGTTGCCAGCTCGCATGGTATTGGTATCGATAATTTATTGCATTTCTACAGGCACGATAACAACATGGAAGAAAAAGAACTGCTGCAATCTTTTATTACACAAACACAATTGCATGATAACATTGCCATCCCTTATATAAGTAGTGCAAGCGTTGCGCTTATAAAATATTTCACTCAAAACTATTTTAATGGCATAACCGTAACATGCCCCGGGTTTTATGGTCCACAAGGCAGAATTTTGCGTATGGGACTCACCTATCCGGGGTTTATAGAACGTTTAACTGAATTTAATTTTGGGCAATATCGTGTATGCAACTTTGAAATGGAAACATCCGGAATTTATGGATTGGGGAAAATATTAGGACATCAATGCTTAAGCCTTAGCACTATAGTTGCCAACAGGGTAAATAAAACATTCAGTAAAGACGGTACCGCATCCGTTAATAACCTTATAAAAAAGACGTTGGAAATAATTGCGGAGATTTGAGGTTTAAAATTGGAGATAAGGATGTGGGGAATGTTTATAGTTTGGAGTTTATGGTTTATAGTTGAAGTCATAAACTAAACTATAAACTCCAAACTATAAACTATAAACCATAAACGCCAAACCAATAACTTTGCAACGTTTAATAAAATAATAATGGACATAAATTTTTATAAATACCAGGGAACGGGAAATGATTTTGTGATTCTGGATAACAGAACACATCAATATGATACGCTTACCAACGAACAGGTAAAATTTCTTTGCGACAGGAAATTTGGTATTGGTAGTGATGGATTGATGATGCTTAATATGCATGAAGACTATGATTTTGAAATGGTTTATTATAATGCAGATGGACATGAAGGGAGTATGTGCGGAAACGGGGGAAGGTGCCTGGTAAAATTTGCTTCTGATGCCGGTATAAAGAAAAATCATTACAACTTTATTGCTACCGACGGGCTTCACGAAGCAGAAATAGATTTTAATGGAGAAGTGAGATTAAAAATGAAAGACGTTGCTTCTATAGAGGAAGGCACAGATTACTTTATCTTAAATACCGGATCGCCACATTATGTAAAGCTTGTAAATGACTTACAGGCTACTCCGGTAAAAGAAGAAGGCCGTAAAATACGAAATAGCAAACCTTTTGACAAAGATGGCATCAATGTAAATTTTGTTGAAGCAATTGATGAGCATACCATATTTGTACGTACTTATGAACGTGGCGTTGAGGACGAAACACTAAGTTGTGGAACAGGTGTAACCGCTGCTGCATTAATATCTGCCCATAACGAAAACGGGTTTAACGAAATTGATGTTAAAACTACCGGGGGTAATCTTTGTGTAGAGTTTGAAACAATAGATAATACTTCATTCTCAAATATATGGCTTCGTGGTGCGGCAGATTTTGTTTTCAAAGGGCAAATTAAGTTGAAATGATTTTTATGTTTGCTTTGGCAAACCTACCTTCGCCGCGATGATTCAATACTTCAAAAATATTGAGGGAGTAACCACAGCGATAGAAAAGGCGGATAATGAAACCTGGGTAAATATTTTGCCCCCTTTAAAGCATGAAGAATTTGCTGAAGTAGCCGGTATGCTTGAAATACCAATAGAATTTTTGCAGGATTCTCTTGATATTGATGAACGTTCAAGATTTGAGCTTGAAGACAACGTGAAGCTTATTGTTATTAAAACACCTACAGAAAACAACTCCTTTAACGAAAGTGATGCCTTCTATATTACTATTCCCATTTGTATAATCTTAACGCACAACCAGATTGTAACCGTTAATTCTTTTGAAAATGGAGCCATAAAAAAATTTCTGAATACTTTTCAAAACAGGCATGCAGATAAAAAGAGCATGATGGTGTTAAAAATTTTTGAGAAGATAACACAGGCATTCATGGAATACCTGAAAGAAATAAACCATCGCAGAAATATACTTGAGCAAAAATTATATGATTCCAACAGAAATGAGGAACTTCTTGAATTGATGCGCATACAAAAAAGCCTGGTATATTTTGTTACAGCGCTTCGCTCTAATGAAATGTTGTTGCTTAAACTATCACGCACAAATTTTCTTGCGTTAAATGAAGATGAGAAAGAAGTATTAGATGACCTTGTGGTAGATATGTCGCAGGCGCTTGAAATGGCAAATATTTACACAAATATACTCAGCAGTACGCTGGATGCTTTTGCCAGCATTATTTCCAATAACCAGAATATGGTTTTAAAAAGATTAACCTCTATAACCATTATACTGCAATTTCCGGTATTGATTGCAAGCATTTATGGCATGAACGTTCCCATACCTTACCAGCACCAGCCACATGCGTTTTATATTCCCATCATTCTTGCACTTTCCGTTTCTATAATTATGGCAGCATATTTTTTAAGAAAGAAATGGTTTTAAAAGTTTATGGTTTAGTATAACTACAAACCATAAACTACAAACTACAACCATAAACTCCCTCCACCCTATGCCTTATACCTTCCTCCCTTATTACTATATTTGAGAAAAAAAATGTTCAACGTCAGAGTTTACGGTCTGCTCATTAATGAAAAAAAACAGGTGCTGGTGAGTGATGAATATATCAGGGGCAGTTATTATACCAAATTTCCGGGTGGTGGTTTGGAATTTGGTGAAGGTACAAGAGATTGCCTCAGACGTGAGTTTATGGAAGAAATGAACCTGAATGTAGAAGTAACCGATCATTTGTATACTACGGATTTTTTCCAGATGTCTGCTTTTACCCCCGATCACCAGATTATCGCTATATATTATTTTGCGAAAGCGCTGGAGCCTATAACAGTTCCACTGAGAAGTAAGCCGTTTGATTTTGATGAAAGACAGATGGAAATATACCATAAAACCAGCGAAACCGAAACCTTCCGCTTTATTGATTGGGACGATTTTTCAGGCGGAAGCGTTACGTTGCCTATTGATAAAGTTGTAGCTGACTTAGTGAAGATGAGGAGGTTTGAAGTTTGAAGTTTCAGGTTCTTCAAACTATAAGCCATAAACTACAAACTATAAACATTCCCCGCATCCTCATAGCCAATTTCAAATCTTAAATCTCAAATCTTCCCCATTGCCGCTTTTTTCATTTGGCTGGTTAATTCAATACCAAAATATTTTTCAATCCTTTTCTCCGCCAGGTAAATAACCGGTGTAAGTAGTATAGCTATTGTTGCCTTATAAATGTAATTCATGCAGCAAACAGCTATTACCTGCTTCCATGTCCAGTTATTACCGAATTTAAAAGCTATGGTAAGTACAATAAAACTATCAATTAACTGAGATACTAATGTTGACCCTGTAGCCCTGAGCCATACCTTTTTTTCGCCGGTAACTTTTTTAATTCTATGAAATATAAACACATCAACCATCTGGCTTACCAAAAAGGCCACCAGGCTTCCCAAAATAATCCACATCCCCTGCCCGAATATGCCGCTGAAGGCCACTTGCAAATCATCAATACCATCCTGCTTTTTTGAGACCGGCCACCAGTCTGCGGCAGGTATATGAATGCTTATGTAAAACATAATAAACGCATAGCTGATTAACGCCACGGCGATATAGCTTATACGCTTCACCGCTTTAGGCCCGTAATACTCATTCACAATATCTGTAATCACAAATTCGAGCGGCCAAAGCAATACGCCGCAGGTAAGCGAAAAAGACAAGCCGCCATAACCTAATATGGTAAAGTTTACAGGCTCAAAACCAAACAGCTTTTCCAGTGAAAATATTTTACCCCCAATACATTCTGCTATTAAAGCGTTAGCAACAAAAAAAGCGGTAATAACAATAAATAATTTTGTGGGCTTATCTTTAAGAATAACTGATATCATATTAGTGTCTTAAAATTAAAGGGAAGATTAAAAATAGCATTAATTTGCCGCCTTAAATTTCAACAGGTGAAAAATTTCAATTTCAAAGCGCTTGTACCTCATTTTATTGCTATAGGCATTTTTTTAATAGTAGCAGTTATTTATTGCCGCCCGGCACTGGAGGGTAAAGTGTTATTTCAAAGTGATAATGTACACTGGAAAGGAATGGCGCAAAGTTCTTTTGAATATAAAGAGCAGAAAGGGCATTTTCCCTTTTGGAATACACACCTGTTTAGCGGCATGCCTAATTACCAGGTTGCCATGGAAGCAAAATCTTTTATTCCGGACCTGCATACCATATTTACATTAGGCCTGCCTAAGCCCATTGGCTTTTTCTTTCTGGCTTGCCTCAGTTTTTATATACTATGCTGTACATTAAAAATTCGTCCGGCAATTGGTATTTTGGGTAGTCTTGCTTTTGCATATGCCACATACAACGCATTGATAATTGCAGCAGGGCACGATACCAAAATGTGGACGATGGCTTATATGCCTGCGCTGCTGGCGGGGTTGTTGCTTATATACAATAAAAAATACTGGGCAGGTTTAGCAGTAGCAATTATTGCCGGTAATTGGCAGGTTGCTTTTAACCATCCGCAAGTCACTTATTATTTTGTGATTGCAGCGGGAATAATAACGCTGGGGTATATTGTAAACTGGGTTAAGCAAAAAGAATGGAGACCCCTTAGCATATCCCTGGCGCTTGTAGCTATAGCAGGCATCGCATCCCTGGCTAATTCAGCAATGACACTTTTAACCACGGCTGAATATTCAAAGTATACCATGCGCGGTGGTAAAACCATTGAAACTTCCGGCGCTGAAATTAAGAAAGTTGATACAAAAGGATTGGATAAAGATTATGCATTTCAATACAGCATTGGCAAAAGTGAAATTCTAACGGCATTTATGCCCGGGGTTTTTGGTGAAAGTTCATTCATGCATTTTGATGAAGATTCAAAGCTGGTGAGTGAACTGGTTGAAAGAAATATCCCCGAAAACCAGGCTGTTCAACTGGCGGCATCATTACCGAGGTATTGGGGCGGTATGGAAGAAGCCACTGGTGGCACATTATATTATGGCGCTATTATTTGCTTTCTTGCTATCATCGCGATGGTTGTAGTAAAAAATCCCATCAAATGGTGGATAGCCGGCGCTATCATGTTGTTTATATTTATGGCATGGGGCAGAAATTTTTCAGGATTTAATTCTTTTCTGCTCGACTATTTTCCGCTTTACAACAAATTCAGGTCACCTAATACGGCATTAATTATTCCTCAATTTTTACTGCCATTGCTGGCAGTAATGGGTTTACAGGAAATATTTTTTACGCCAAAAGGAAAAGAAGAATTGCAGTCCTCTTTGAAAAAGATATTGTATGCGCTGGGAGGATTATTCGTGATAACCCTGCTTATTTATTTCTTTAATGATTTCAGAACTGCTGTTGACAAACAGATATTAGCTGCTTATTCAAATCCGCAGAATGGGTCAGGTGAAATGGGCAATATTATTATAAACGCATTGAAAGCAGAACGCAAAAGCATGTTTATGTCGAGCGTTTTCAGGGCACTTTTATTTGCAGGATTAGTCGTAGGCTTATTATTCCTCTATCTTAAAAATGTATTAAAGCCTTTGGCAATCATCATCATATTTACGGTTATCAATACTATTGATCTTTTGGTTATTGATAATCATTACCTGAATGCAGATAATTACCTTGACGAAGACAGCTACCAGTCTCAAAGCTTTAATCCCACATCTGCCAATACACAAATTTTACAGGATAAGGATCCGCATTACCGGGTATACAATCTTTCACAAGACAGGTTCAACGATGCTATTACCTCCTATTTTCATCGCTCTGTTGGCGGTTATCACCCGGCAAAACTTCGTATTTACCAGGATTTGATTGAAACCCAACTCGCCAAAAGCCCCATGAATATGGATGTGCTGAATATGCTGGATACAAGATATTTCATTATTCCGCCCCAGGAACAACAGGGACAGTATGGCGTATTTAAAAACGACAGCGCATTGGGAGCCGCCTGGTTTGTAAAACATATTAAGTATGTAAACGGACCAGTGGAAGAAATTAAAGCGCTGGACAAATTTGGACCTAAAGACACTGTTATAGTGGATAATAGCCTGAAGACTATTACAGGCAATGACCCGGTGTATGATTCTGCAGCAACCATAAAACTGGAGAGTTATGATAATGATGAAATAAAATATAGGTCAAACAGCAGCTCACCACAATTTGCCGTATTCAGTGAAGTATACTATCCCGCAGGATGGAACGCTTATCTTGACGGTAAAAAAGTTGAGTATGCTAAAGTAAATTATGTTTTAAGAGGAATGCCAGTGCCGGCAGGAAAACATGAAATCATTTTCAAATTTGAACCCGCATCGTATAGTACAGGACAAAAGCTTATTTACTTCGGAAATATTTTATTCTATCTTGCTTTAGCAGGTGCTGCATTTGCACTGTGGAAACAAAGAAAAACGGCAACCGCCTGATGACAGACAGCAATGAGCAGATACGGGTTTTGGCTATTGCGCCTTACCGCTTTCTTCCTGCCATGAATGGAGGGCAAAAAAATATTGCGCTGTTTTATAAATACCTGTCAGCGTTAATTTCATTTACCTGTGCCACAGTAAAAGGCACAACCAAAAGCAACGCTGACGGCAATTATGATTTGCTGCCCATTTTTTCCGGCAGCCCGCTGCGGTATATCAATCCTTTTTATTTTTTTGTTTTAAAAAAAATAATCCGCGAAAGAAATATAACACATGTGATGCTCGAACATCCCTATTATGGATGGCTTGGCTGGCTTTTGAAAAAGTTTGCAGGCGTTAAGCTTGTTATTCACTCGCATAATATTGAAGGATTAAGATTTAAGAGTATCGGCAAATGGTGGTGGCGCATACTATGGCAATATGAAAAAAAAATTCACCGCGCGGCCGACATGAGCTTTTTTATAACGCCTGAAGATAAATTATATGCCATTACCCATTTTGGATTGAAAGAAGATAAGTGCACAATTGTTACTTATGGCACAGAAAGGAATAAGGCGCCCACCGGTGAGGAGAAATATGCAGCCAAAAAGATAGTTTGTTACAAGCATAATCTGAACCCCGATAAACCATTGCTGCTATATAGCGCCGCTTTAAAATACCAGCCTAACCTGAGTGGATTGGATTTTATATTATCACAGCTTAACCCATTGCTGGTTAAATCCGGCCAACCCTATACTATATTAATCTGTGGCAGCGGATTGCCTTATGAATATAACGACCTCAGGAAATATTCCGCCCTTAACATTACTTATGCCGGTTTTGTTGATGATATTGATGAATATTTTACAGCAGCCGATATTTTCCTCAATCCTGTTTCAGAAGGCGGCGGTATAAAAACAAAAGTAGTAGAAGCACTGGCGGCAAATTGCACGGTAATTTCTTTTGAGAATGGGGCTTGGGGAATTCCGGAAAATATTTGCAACAATAAGCTTAAAATAACTGCCAATTATGATGCTCATTTCTTCGCCAATGAAATCTTAAATGCCATTAAAAAAGTTGATGAAAATATTTCATCAACTTTCTTTAATTATTTTAAATGGAAAAATATTGCGCAAAAGGCTCAAGCCAATATATCTTCTGCTTTACCTGATTAAAGTTACCAGCCCTTTTCTGTTTATATTTCCACACAACGTTTTTGCCCGAATTACATATACGAAAGTTCCGCTTGACTGTTTAATTCCTTTATATGTACCATCCCAGCAATCCATCCTGTTTTTGGTAGAAAAAATCTTTTCTCCCCAACGATTATAAATAGAAAATTCGTCAAGTTGCATATACCCCCATTTCTTTAAACTCAGGCAATCATTTATTCCATCGTTGTTTGGCGTAAATGCATTAGGCACAAGATACAGCGGATTGCCTTCTTTAGTTACCGTAACAGCTATACTATCTTCAGCAGAACAACCGTATTCATTTGTGCCTTTTACGGTAAATATAGTAGTGCTGTCAGGGCTCGCTACAGGATTATGTACATTCGCATTATCCAGGTTTACTGATGGCGACCATATATACCTGTCCCCGCCAGTAGCGCTAAGTTGGGCTGTAGTAGTAACACAATTAATATCATTTGATTTTTGTGTGGTTATTAAAGGAGATGGGTGTACAGTAACATTCAGCTCAATTAGCGTATCATAATTACAAATACGCTCAGCAATATGTACAGTGTACAATGTTGTTACGCCTGGATTTACAACTATCTCATTTAGCTCAGGTTCGTTTATCATTACTAAAGAAGTCCATTGATATATATCGCCACCGCTTGCCTGCAAGCGTGTTGTCTTGCCATAACATATTTCAGTATCACCCGATGTATTAAATGCCGGACGTTGCCGTATTACAATATCAACATCGCCTTCACTTTTGCAACCACTTGCAGCGTCAGTTACAACTACAGAATATTTTGTTGTTTCTAATGGTGTAGCAATTGGATTTGCTGTTGAAGAATTAGATAAGCCTGTTGATGGGCTCCAGGAGTAATATCCACTACTATCTGCCCTATTCAGTTGAACGGCTGCTGTTCTGCAAACTGTAGTATCGCCAACTAATGAAAGCAGGGGTTTAGAACTCACATTAATCCATACCGAATCTCGGCCAATACATCCATCCGGATTGCCTGCTGCAAGAATATATTGTGTGGTTGCCAATGGTGTAGCAACGGGGCTGGCAATTTTTGTATCAGATAAGCCGGAAGCAGGCGACCAGGTATACGAGGCAGTTGCAGGAAACACATTCAATTGAACTGAGTTTCCTTCACAAATAGTTGTATCATTATTTACTTCCACAACAGGAATTGTACTCACACGAATATTTATAGTATCATAGGCATTACATCCCTGCAATGATTCTCCTCTTACAATATATTGGCTGTTACGCGTGAGGTTAGCAACAGGATTAGCTATACTTGAATCAGATAAGCCAGCCGAAGGTGACCATGAATAGCTGCCCGCATTCCCTGTAGCGTTTAACTGAACAGAGCCTGAGCCGCATAATACTGTATCATTTCCGGCCTTTAATAAAGGCTTGGGCATAATAGTTATATTAGTCGTATCGCTGGCCTTACATCCATTTATAGTTACACCGTTTACAATATACACTGTTGTTGCTAAAGGAGATGCCACAGGATTTGCGATAGTATTGTTAGAAAGTCCTGTAGCAGGCAGCCATTTATAAGAGGCAAAATTTCCCCTGGCATTTAACTGAACGTCAATACCCTCACATACGGTAGTGTCAAGTCTTGCTTTAATAACCGGGTCTTCTATATTGATTGTTACACTATCTCTTTTAATAAAAACCGGTGCAAAAGAAATATCATCCAATGCAAAATCATTACCCCAAACAATAGTATTCTTATTAATGATAGAAATAACCGCAGTAGTATTATTCCCTGAATTCCAGGTTGTATAAAACTGTGACCAATTACAAATCGGCAAACTCGCAGTGATCATATTTCCTACAGGGATTCCATTAATAGAAAACATCAATTGTGCAGGATTATCACTGAACAATGATTGTATCCATGTTGAGAATGCATAGTTGGTATTTGGTGTTACGGTAACCTTTTGCGACCAAACGTTAATATCAGAAATTGGGTTACCATTTACCATCATCATGTTACCTGTACCTGAATGGTCTGGGCAGGTTGATTGAAAATTGGGGTTCCATGCCCCAGGGTTACCCCCTATAAAATATTCGCCTTCTGTTGTATTAGTAGCAGCATACGTATATCCTGTAGTAAATCCAGTATTGCCGGCACTAAAATTTCCATTTACAATAAGATCACTGCCCGTTACAAGTGAATTCAAATAATAAGTGGTGGCAACAAGCGGTGAAGCAACGGGATTAGCAATATTAGAAGCGCTTAAGGTAGCTAAGGGCGTCCAGCAATAATTTAATGCTGTAATTGCATTCAGTTGAATAGATGAGCCTTTACAAATTGTAGTATCTCTGGTAAGAATGATATCTTCGGCTTGTGCCTGTACAGCAATTGTTTTGGTCATCGATTCATTAAATCCATTGGAATTTATTATAGTGAGCGTTACATTATAATTGCCAAAAGTAGTATAAGTTGTAACAGGGTTTGCATTACCCGGTGCATGTTGTCCATTATCAAAGTTCCAGTCAACTACAGTAGAATTTGGTGATTCATTTTTAAAAGTAATGCGAAGCGGGTCACAGACATCCTGCTCATAACTAAAATCAGCGCTTGAAAAAATCACCCGAAAGCTATCAATATTGCTGCAGCCATAACCGCTGGTTTCTACATGATACAATCCCGCCAGGTTTATGTTGGACACACAAAAATTCCAATAATAGCTCGCTGCTGAAGAATTATTCATAATATTTAATGGCCGAGTTACGCATATAGCATCAGCCATTGTGAAGTTTATGGTTTGCCCCAATAGTCTGAATGGCAAAACCAAAATAGTAAATAAGATAAGGGTCTTTATAACTTTTCCCATAAGGTCAGTACGTTGTAAACGAAACACTAAACTAACGTATAAAAATCATTCAACTGATACTTTATATGCTATTCTCTTTGTTTGTAGTCTTATTTTAAGAGGCATATGAAATTATATACTTTTTTTTACTTTTATTAAGTAATTATCATATATGTTCAGCATAATGCATACAACAAGCAGTTTCAATATTTCGTTAATCAGTTGTGAACTGTCATAAATAATTTTATCTTTTTTCATATTAAAAAATTTAAACACCTGGAAATGACCTTAAAACCTTATTACCTACTTGCCTTAATTGGCGTTTTACCCTTCACAAGTTGCCAAAAAGAAGAGATCATTAATAACAAAGTACCCGTTGCAGAAGCGGGCGAAAGTCAGACCATACAAATACGGGGAGAGGCTGAAACGGCTACTGCCACCCTAACCGGAACCGGTGCCGATGCTGATGGAAATGTAGTTGCTTATATCTGGAGTCAGGTATCAGGTCCTGATGCTTCGGAAATAGTTAACAACGGAGCTCCGGTTACAGATGTAAAGGGATTAATCACCGGCACTTATCTCTATCAGTTAATGGTGGTAGACAATGATGGCGCAACCGGGGTTGATACAGTATCTGTTATTGTAAAAGGTCCTGAATATATAACATTATCCCTGCAACCTGCAAATAATCTTAATGAGGTAGCAATTTTTGGAAATGCGAATTTAAATGAAAGCGGTATATATTCATATGAAATGGGTGCAGCCGGATGGACAAAAAATGGTGCCCCAATTGTGACACGCGCAGTATTTAAATTTGATTTGAGTAGCATTCCTACCACTGCTATAATAAAAAATGCCAAATTATCTTTATACTCTCACCCGAATCCTACCAGTGGACATCAATCTGATGAAGTAAGGGCAAATTACGGATCAGATAATACAATGTTGATACAACGGGTAACAAATGCCTGGGCTCCAGAAGCGGTTACATTTAACAATCAACCTTCATCTACATCTACGAATCAAATAATAATTCCACATACTAACCAAGCCTTTCTTGATCTTATTGACGTAGATGTGACACAACTAGTAAAAGACATGAACGGTACAACCAACAATTATGGTTTTTTGATCAAGTTGCAAACTGAAGTTTATTACAATTCAAGAATATTTGCTACAAGCAAATTCTCTGATACAAGCAAACATCCTAAATTGGTGGTAGTATATTCCAAATAACAGATATTTTCTTTCATATTATACAAACCCCGATGATACTGTAATCACCGGGGTTTGTTCATTATTACAAAACGTTTGTATTATCAGAAATGTTTAGACCTGTTGTTCCGCTAAATCATTTAGTTTTGCGCAACCATATAAACATATGAAAGTTGTAATATTCGCAGGGGGACTTGGAACAAGGATAGCCGAAGAAACAGATACTCGCCCTAAGCCAATGGTGGAAATTGGCGGAAAACCTATTCTGTGGCATATCATGAAAATATACAGCCATTACGGGTTTAACGATTTTATTGTTTGCCTCGGGTATAAAGGCTATGTGATCAAGGAATATTTTATGAATTATTTTCTTCACAATTCTGATATTACCATTGATATCGCTAACAACAAAATGGAGGTTTTGGGTACCCACTCTGAAGCGTTTAAAGTTACTTTAATAGAAACCGGCAGTACCACCAAAACAGCGGGACGTTTAAAGCAGGTGCAGCAATATATAGGGAATGAAGACTTTATGCTTACATATGGTGACGGGGTGGCAGATATAAATATTACAGATCTTATGACTTTTCATAAATCTCACAACAAAATTGCTACGGTTACCGCAGTTCAGCTTGAGGCAAGGTTTGGGGGTATGGATATTGGCGCAAATAATGCAGTAGCATCATTTCGTGAAAAAGCCAAAGATGAAAGCAAATGGATTAATGCAGGCTTTTTTGTGCTAAAGCCCGAAGTATTTAAATACCTGGAGGGAAATATGAATGAAATGATGTGGGAAGACGAACCATTGGAAAATCTCACCAATGATCATCAACTGGTAGCTTTTAAACACAAAGGCTTTTGGAAATGTATGGATGCTATGCGTGATAAACTGGAACTGGAAGCAATGTGGCAAAGCAATAATGCAAAATGGAAAAAATGGTAAGCAAACAAGCTCTTGCACATTTTTATAAAGACAAAAAGGTATTTATAACAGGGCATACCGGTTTTAAAGGAAGCTGGTTGGTACTACTTTTAAAAGAACTGGGTGCATTTGTTAAAGGATATGCCCTGCAACCTGAATATGAACCTTCATTATTCAGTATTATCAATGCCGGTGCTTTTTCAGAAAGTGTTATTGCAGATATAAGGGATATTAACCGGCTGAAAAAAGAAATAGAGATATTTCAACCAGATTATGTTTTTCACCTGGCAGCGCAACCGCTGGTTCGTCGTTCTTATAAAATTCCGGCAGAAACATTTGAAGTAAATGTTACCGGCACAGCAAACTTGCTTGAAAGTATAGGTGCATTGCAAAAAAAATGTACCACGGTTGTTATAACTACCGATAAAGTATACGAAAACAAGGAGCAAGATATTCTTTATAAAGAAAATGATGTTTTGGGTGGTTATGATCCGTATAGTGCCAGTAAAGCCTGCACTGAACTTGTAGTACGCTCATTCAGGAACAGCTTTTTTAATATCAGCCAGTTTGATAAGCACCAAAAAGCCATTGCCAGCGCAATAGCCGGAAATGTAATTGGCGGCGGAGATTGGAGCACAGATAGAATTATACCTGATATTATCCGCTCACTGCAATCCGGGCAAAATATTATTGTTCGTAATCCTGCATCAGTTCGTCCGTGGCAGCATGTGCTGGAGCCTCTAACCGGTTATCTCCTGCTAGGTGGATTATTGAACGAGCATTATGAGAGATATTCCACTGCTTTTAATTTCGGGCCTGTGCCTGGTGACCATTTAACAGTAAGAGCGCTTGTTGAAAGGGCTATTAAGAGTTGGGGCAGCGGCAACTGGACAGACGCTTCAAGTACTGTCCAGCCACATGAAGCAGGTTTACTACAATTGGATATTACCAAAGTACAACATGAATTAAAGTGGACACCAAAGTTGAATGCGGCGGCGTCTATTGATTGGACAATTGATTGGTATAAGCAGCCGGATAATAAAAAAAAGGAATTTACGCTACAGCAAATCAACACATATCTTGCTTTATGATCTTCTCTCCCACTCCATTATCAGGCAGTTATATTATAGAGCCGGAACAGTTTACAGATAGCCGTGGCTGGTTTGCGAGATATTTTTGTAAAAAAGAATTCAGTAAAATAAATCATGATAAAGAATGGGTACAAATGAACCATTCGTTTACTGCAACTAAGGCAACTGTACGGGGTATGCATTACCAGGTTGCTCCTTACAGGGAGATCAAGATGATCAGGTGTATTGCAGGCACTGTACTCGATGTAATTGTAGATTTAAGAAAGGGTTCTCCCACATTTTTACAATGGTTTACAGTGGAACTATCAGCACAAAATAAAAAAATGATCTACATTCCCGAAGGCTTTGCGCATGGCTTTCAATCTTTATCTGATAATGCTGAGTTATTGTATCACCATTCTGAATACTATACTCCCGGCGCGGAGGGTGGTATAAAATATGATGATCCCAGCCTTAACATAAGCTGGCCTTTACCCGTGAGCATTATTTCTGACAGAGATGCTGACCATCCTTATATTGATAACAATTTTAAAGGAATATAAATTATGCAATGCAGGTTTTGCAAAACGGAGCTTAAGCATGTTTTCATTGATCTCATCAACGCTCCTGCTTCCAACTCTTTTTTAACTAAAGAGCAATTGAACGAACCGGAAACCTTTTATCCGCTTAAAGTATATACCTGTCATAATTGCTTTTTGGTGCAGATAGATGAGTACAAAAAGTCTGATGCCATTTTCAATAGCGATTATGTATATTTTTCGTCTTACTCTACCAGTTGGTTAAAGCATGCAAAAACCTATACTGAAAGAATGACCGAAAGATTCGGTTTAAATAATGCTTCTAAAGTAATAGAGATAGCCTCTAATGATGGATACCTGCTGCAGTACTTTCATGAAAAGAATATTCCTGTCATCGGCATAGAACCCACAGCAAATACAGCGGATGTAGCAGTGAAAAAAGGGATAGAAACTGTTGTTGATTTTTTTGGTGTGCGGTTGGCAAAAGAGCTTGCTGCTCAAAAAATATTTGCGGATTTATTGCTTGGCAACAACGTATTAGCTCATGTACCGGATATAATTGATTTTGTAGGAGGAATGAAAATCGTTCTTGCCCCGCAAGGAGTAATTACGATGGAATTTCCACACCTGATGCAATTGGTAGATAATAACCAGTTCGACACTATCTACCACGAACATTTTTCCTATTTATCCTTTACTACAGTACAGAAAATTTTTGCTTCACAGGGATTAGAATTATTTGATGTGGAAGAGATTCCTACTCACGGAGGATCATTACGCATTTATGCAAAGCATACAGAAGACAACTCAAAGCAAAAAACAAATAATGTTTCTGATTTGCTGCAAAAGGAAGCCGCTAAAGGACTAAATGAACTGGATTATTACAATGGATTTCAGTCAAAGGCTTTACAAGTTAAAATAGATCTTACTGAATTTTTGATCAGATGTGAGAGAGAAGGTAAAAAAGTTGCTGCGTATGGCGCCGCGGCAAAAGGCAATACGCTACTTAACTATTGTGGTATTAAAAACGATCTGATAGATTATGTTGTTGATGCCAATCCGCATAAACAACATAAATGGTTACCGGCAAGCCATATTCCTGTAGTAAATGAAGATTACCTGAAAAACAATCAACCGGATTATGTACTTATTCTGCCCTGGAATTTGAAGGATGAAATCACCCGGCAGCTTTCATATATTTTACAATGGAAAGGAGCATTTGTGGTACCAATTCCGCATCTGCAGGTAATGCAATAATTTATGCAAAAAGTATTGGTAACAGGCGCAACCGGGTTTATCGGAAATTATGTGGTAGAGGAATTACTGCTACGCCATTACCATGTTATAACCAGTTCAGCCAATGAAGCTAATGCCAGGCAAAAAGGCTGGTTTAAGCAAACAGACTACCGTCCGCTCAATTTAACAGACTTATCAGATGCACAAAACTATTTTGAATATTTTGATAAGCCGGATATTATGATCCACCTGAGTTGGGAGGGATTACCCAATTATAAGGGTAATTTTCATTTGGAGAAAAATTTGCCTGAGCAAAAATCCTTCCTGGAAAATATAATAAAGAACGGCTTAAAAAAAGTAAACATAACGGGCACCTGCTTTGAATATGGCATGCAGGGAGGAAAACTGAAGGAAGATATGGAGGTGTATCCTTCAAATCCTTATGCGCAAGCTAAAAACAGCCTGAGGATTTTTATAGAGGCCCTGCAAGAAAAATATTCATTTGACTATAAATGGATCAGGCTG